>NZ_JBNUPN010000007.1:0-71926 GCF_050409405.1 Facklamia sp. P13069
AACACCTCCATTAAATTCATTTCACACGAATTCAACGGAGGTGTTTTTATGTTTGTCTCACTATTCGGGGTCAGTGCCAATTATGCAAGGTTTTTCTTATCAGTTATTAGAATCATTAAGAAATTCGAGAATTCGTTTTGAGGTCGGACGGGAAATGCCCAATCTACGCAGAGTGTCTACATCAGATTCTTTAATTTTTTGTAATGATTTAAAGTGTTTTAAAAGTTTAGAGCGTGTAGCCGGGCCAACTCCTGGTATAGTATCTAAAATAGAAGCCACCTGACTCTTAGCACGTACTTTTCGGTGATAAGATATTGCATACCGATGAACTTCTTCTTGCACTCTTTGAATAAAGTGGAAGGCTTGGGAACGCGGATCAAGGTCGACTATCTTTTCAGTGTAACCTTCCAGTAAGGAGGCCGTCTTGTGTTTATCATTTTTAACCATACCGACTACGGGGATAGCTAATCCTAACTCATTTTCCAAGACATCTCTAGCGGCTCTTACTTGTATAATCCCTCCATCCATCAAAATTAAATCAGGTAATGGTTTATTTTCTTTGAGCAAGCGAGTGTAACGACGCCTGATTACTTCTTGAGAATGAGCAAATTCATTGGCTCCATCTCCACTCTTAATCTTAAATTTACGGTAATTTTTGCGATCTGGTTTACCCTCTTGATAAACAACCATCCCCGAGACCGTATGAACACCTTGGATATGTGAGTGGTCAAATGCTTCAATATGATTAGCCTGTTCAATTTGAAGGGCCTCTGCTAACTCTTCGATGGCGCCCAGCGTTTTACGTGTGCTAGCTTCAATTAAGCGGAATTTCTCATCTAAAGCTAATTTAGCATTTTTTTCACACAAATCGAGCATTGCCTTTTTCTTTCCTCTAAGAGGTGTTTGAACAGGAATTTCAAAGACTTCTTCTAAAACCTCTTGATCAACAGAAGCAGGGACTAAGATAGCTTTTGGAATAACATTATATTGCTCTTTATAGAAGCGAGCAATATAAGTTGTTAGTTCATGATCTGGTTCTTTTTCACCATAACTAGGAAAAAGAGCAGCTTTACGTTTAAGAATAGAACCCTGTCTTAACATAAAGGTTTGTATAGATATCCATCCCCTATCATAATAGAAATTAAAGACATCCATATTATCATAATCTTGACTCATAATAGCTTGTCTTTCAACGGTTGTCTCAATATATTCAATCTGATCGCGTAAATCAGCAGCTTGTTCAAATTCTAGCTTATCAGCTGCTTCAGACATCTTGCGCTTCAAGTCGTTTTTAATTGGACCGACTTCACCATTAAAGAAACGTTTAATCCGATTAATTTGCTTTTGGTAGGTTTCTTTTGAAACGGGATGATCACAACAACCAATACACTGTCCCAAATGGTAGTAAAAGCAAGCGCGCTTTTCATTTTTACCACAACGTCTTAGAGGATAAATTTTATGTAATAATTGTTGAGTGGCTGTAGCGGCTTGTACGTTTGGAAAAGGTCCAAAATAATGTCCGCCATCCTTAAGAACTCGATTGGTAATAATTAATTGAGGGTCCTTTTCATTAGTTATTTTTAAATAAGGATACATACTGCCATCTTTAAGTTTTATATTGTATTGCGGTTTGTATTGTTGAATCAAATTAATTTCAAGGATCAAAGCTTCTTTGTTAGAATTGGTAACAATTGTTTCAAAATGATGAATCTCAGAAACCAGTTTTGTTGTTTTACTATCATGGGCTCCTCTGAAATAAGATCGCACGCGGTTTTTTAAGTTTTTAGCTTTGCCCACATAAATAATTTTATCATTAGCATCTTTCATTAAGTAGCATCCGGGCAATTCAGGTAATAAAGGGAGTCTTTGTTCAATATTATGTCGTATTTCTTCAGGGCTTTCTTTAGGCAAGGATGGGTCTCCTTTCTAGAGTTTTTTTTGATTAGGGAGTTGTTGGATTACTTTTTCATATGAGCGGGGGACTCTTTTTTCAATAAGATATTTTTCAGTAATAAATTGCTTTTTATTGTTAAAGTGTCCGTATATAAGAATCTGATCTCCCACCATAACCTCATACATAAAAGTTAAAGCTTTACGGGCAATCAAAGCAGTAAATTCTTGGTTAATTAAGTCAATAGGATTTAATGGATGCTTGATTAGTTTCAATTTAAATAAGACCAATGTCGGATCACTGGCCTTAATTAATTTTTGATAAATGACGATCCCTTTAAATTGAAATTTCTTAGTCATTTGGATGCTCCTTAAATTCACTTAGATATAGTATAGCAAAAGCAGTCAAAAAAGTTTATTTTTAAATCGTTTTCAGCATATTCACGCTGTGTTATAATAAAAATAATAAATAAAAAAGGATGTGGAAGCATGAAATTCAATGAATTCGAATATAAAAGACCAGATATGTCTCTTTTAAAACAGTCATTCCAACAGCAAATTGAGGGAATCAAAAAAGCTGAATCGGCTGAGGATGCACTTGCAGCGGTTAAGGCCATTCAAGACATTCAAAGAGATATTGAAACGAATTCAACATTAACTTCAATTCGTCATTCAGTGGATACCCGTGATCAATTCTATTCAGATGAAACGGATTTCTGGGATGAAAACTCACCCCTTATTAGTGAGTGGGAAAGTGACTATTATCGAGCTACACTTGGCTCACCTTATCGTAAAGAATTAGAAGAAGAACTACCTCACACTTTCTTTAAGTTAGCAGAAAATCATTTGAAAATCTTTTCTCCAGAAATTATACCGCTATTACAAAAGGAAAATCGTTTGGTATCAGAGTATGGTAAGTTAAAAGCTTCTGCTGAAATTGAGTATAAAGGTGAAATTTATAACTTATCAAGTATTGGCGCCTTTACTCAAGATGCTGATCGAAAAGTACGTAAAGAAACTTCTGAGTTAATTACTGATTGGTATTTAGAACGCCAAGATGAGTTTGATCGTATTTATGATCAATTAGTTAAAACGCGTCACGAAATTGCAACAAAGCTAGGTTTTAAAGATTTTGTTGAAGTGGGTTATGCGCGTATGGCACGTTTAGACTATGACCGTAAGGACGTTGAAGTCTATCGCAAAGAAGTGCAAAAACATGTCGTACCTTTAGCTGAGAAACTATTTGAACGTCAGCGTGAACGTCTAGGTTTGGATAAGCTAGCCTTTTATGACTTAGGTCTAACTTTCCCTACAGGCAATGCCAAACCTGAAGGAAGTCCAGAAGAGATTGTTGCTAAAGGTGTTGAAATGTACCATGAATTATCACCAGAAACAGGTGAGTTCATTGACTTATTAATTGAATACGATGTTTTAGATTTAGAGTCTAAACCAGGTAAAGATACAGGTGGTTATTGTACGTATCTACCAAATTACAAGACGCCTTATATTTTTGCCAACTTTAATGGTACATCACACGACGTTGAAGTATTGACTCACGAGGCAGGCCATGCCTTCCAAGTTTATAATTCAAGATGGATTCAAACCCCTGAAGCTGTATGGCCAACTTTAGAGTCTTGTGAGATTCATTCAATGTCAATGGAATTTTTAACTTGGCCATGGATGAAAAACTTCTTTGGTGATAGCATTGAGAAGTTTAAGTATCAACATTTAGCTGGAGCTGTTCAATTTATTCCTTATGGTGTTTGTGTGGACCACTTCCAACATGAAGTATATGAAAATCCAAACATGACACCAGAAGAACGTCGTCAAACTTGGAGAAAATTAGAAAAAATTTACAACCCTTGGATTGATTACCAAGGCAATGAGTTCTATGAAAATGGAGGCTGGTGGTTCAAACAATTGCACATCTTCACTATGCCTTTCTATTATATTGATTATACTTTGGCTCAAGTATGTGCTTTCCAATTCTGGAAACGTAGCCAAGTAGATCATGATCCAAAAGCTTGGGAAGATTATTTGAATATTTGTAAGGTTGGGGGAACTCAGACTTTCACAGAAATTATTGCAACAGGGAACTTGAAGTCACCATTTGAACCTGGCAATCTTGCGGATACTTTAGCAAGTATAGAGGCCTACCTCGACCAAGTCGATGAAGAAACTTTAAGAAAATAATGGTGATCCTAAAGGAGCGTTTGTCATGTTGAACTATGCGACGATCGGTAGCTCATGGATTACTGAGCAAATGATGAATGCGGCTCGGTTAACACAGCGTTACCATCTCACAGCGGTTTATTCACGTTATCTTGACTCGGCTAAACAGCTTGCACAAAAACATGATGCCGATTATTTTACCAATGAATTAAATAATATTCTCTATGATCCTAAAATCGAAGTGATTTATATCGCTAGTCCTAACTCCTTTCATTTTCAGCAGGCTATCCAAGCTGTAAAAGCAAAAAAGCATGTAATTATTGAAAAACCTATGGTAACCTCCTCGGCTCAATGGCATGAGCTCTATTCACTCGCTGACGAAGTCGGAGTTTATGTATTTGAAGCGGCAATGCACTATCATAGTCGAAATTATAGTCGTTTGAAGCCTTTAATTAAACATAAAATGAAAGAGTTGGACAGTCCTTTATATGGTGCTAACTTTAATATGGGACAATACTCTTCTCGCTATGAAACTTACTTAGAATCCAAAGAAAAGGGTTGGCAAGTTCCGAATGTTTTTAATGCTGATTTTCATGGTGGTTCCTTGATGGATTTAGGTGTCTATCCTTTATACATAGCGCTCGACTTATTTGGTCTTCCTGAATCTGTTTACTATCATGCGATAGATGATGGACGACAAGTTGATTTGTTTGGTACAGTCATTTTAAAGTATGCTCAAACACAAGTTTCAATCTTTTTGTCCAAGACTGTTCATTCTTTGATGCCGAGTGAAATTTATATTGGCCAAGAAACTTTTATCATTAATGATATCTCACGCTTAACCAAGGTGAGTTTAGTTAACACAGAGGGTAAGAAGGCCCAAATCATAGATTATTTACCAGCTAATCCAATGTTTGATGAGTTATTAAGCTTTTCAGATATGATCCTTGAAGAAAAAACAATTCATCAAGAAATATTGTATGAGAACTGGAGACAATTATCCTTGCAAGTGGTTCAAGTTCTTGAGTTATTACGTCAGTCAGCTAAACTATTATAAGACCCTTGAACGGTTAGAAGTCAATGACTTTTAGCCGTTCTTTCATGAAGAAGGAGATTGTATGAAGGAATTATCAAATACACAATTAAAAAAACACTGGCAAGAAAAACATTTTTCCGAGGCAACACCTATTCAAAAACAAGTCTATCCCTACCTTAAAAATGAAGAGCCGATTGTAGCTATTTCGCCAACTGGTACGGGAAAAACACTGGCCTATTTGCTTCCTATCCTAGAAAAGATTGAAGTAAACCAACATCTACAAGCCATCATATTTGCCCCTACTCAAGAATTAGCTCAGCAGATTTTTTTAGTGGTGGATGAATGGAGCCGATTACTTGGAATGACTTCTATGAGTATTGTTGGCGGTGCTAATGTCAAAAGACAAATTGAAAAATTAAAAAATAAACCGGAGCTTATTGTGGCAACTCCTGGACGTTTTAATGAGTTACTAAAGCAAACATCTAAACTGAAGGTTCACACGGTTAAATGGATTGTCTATGATGAAGCAGACTATCTTTTTTCAAAAGGTGAGCAGCAAATAGCAGACATTGAAATGATTGAGAAACGCCTCATGAGAGATATTAAACGCTATTATTTTTCAGCTACTAAAAGTAAAGATTTTCTTGATTATTTACAAGCAAAAAATTATGAATATGATCGTTTAGAAATTTCAATGCATTCAGCCAATATGCAAACTGAACATTTGTACCTAGAAGTTAACAATCGACAAAAAACAAATATGTTAAAACGTTTGGCTCAAATTGAAAGCATGCAAGCGATTGTCTTTTTTGATCAAATTAGTGAGTTAGAAAGAGCTGCTGCAAAAATGATTTTTGAAAATTTATCCATATCTGTACTTCATAGTCAATTAACCAATCGAGAAAGACAAATGGCCTTAGAACAGTTTAGACAGCAAAAAACAATCTATTTATTAACGACGGATTTAGCTTCTAGAGGACTTGATATAGAAGGAATACCTTATGTTATTCATTATCATCCAGCACGAGATGTGCGGACTTATTATCATCGTTCAGGAAGAACTGGACGCATGGGGAATGAGGGATGTGCTATTTCACTGGTCAATCAACAAGAAGCTATAGACCTAAAAAATATGCTTGATGACAGTAGTATCCACTTAGAAGAAAGAGTGCTTTATGATCGTAAATTATTAAATGAATGGCCTGAGGAGGAAGAAATAAAACGGTCTAGTAAACGAATAACCAAGAGTAAATCACATCCAAAAAAACCAAAAACAGCAGTCAAAGCTAAAAAGAAAAATCGTAAGCGTAATACTAAAAACATTGGGAAACCGCGCAAAAGGGAAAAATAAAAGCTTTACCTAAATTTTACAATAAATTTACAGTATCTTTTTATCATTGAGTTATAATAATTATTAAGATAGGACATTAAGGTAAAGGAGAAGTGAAATGAGAATTTTAATAGCAACAGAAACATTTGTACCTGCTACAGATGGTATCTGTACACGCCTTGCTCATATGACAGTTGCTATGAAGGACTTGGGTCATGAAATAATTGTCGTATCACCTGATTTAGGAATTACTGAGTATAAGGGTGTAGAGGTGATACCGATGGATTCTTTTAACTTTCCTTTATACAAATCACGTCCTTGGGGTTTACCTTCTCGCAAAATGAAAACAATTATTCAAAATTTTAAACCTGATATTATTCATGCAGTCAATCCATTTTTCATGGTAACTTCTGCTGTTAAATATGCTAAGCAATTGGGAATTCCTTTATTAGCTTCCTACCATACACACTTGCCTGATTATCTTGATTCCTATAATTTACCGCTCTTGAAACCAATTCTATGGGATTATATTCGCTTTTGGCATAATGACGCTGATTTAAATGTTACTGTTTCAGAAAGTTTAAAAGTAGAATTAATCCAACAGGGGATAGCTGCTGAAGGAGTTATGCCGCGTGGTATTGACCTTAAAAAGAGGCATCCTAAGTTTTTTGATCAGAATTTATATAACAAATGGACTTTTGGATTAGATAATCAAAAACTACTAGTCTATGTTGGACGACTTGCTGCTGAAAAAGATTTAGATCATTTATTACCAATCCTTTCTTACCGAGAGGATATCTGTTTAGCAATTGTTGGGGATGGTCCAGAGCGCCAACATTTAGAAGAATTATTTACAGGCACAAAAACGACCTTCACTGGCTTTTTAACTGGAGAAGACTTGTCTAAGGCATATGCAACAGGAGACGCCTTTATATTCCCATCTGTTTCAGAAACTTTTGGCTTAGTTATTTCAGAATCGATGGCTTCAGGAGTTCCGGTAATCGCTGCTGAAAATGGTCCTACCCTAGAACAAATTACTCCCAACCAAACAGGAATGATTTATCAATCAGGGAATATAAAGTCATTAATGGAAGCTTTAAAGATTTTAGATAATCCTTTAAAGCTTAAGAAAATGGGGTTAAGAGCCCGTCGAGAAGCTGAAAAATATTCATGGAAAAACGCCACCAGCATGCTGTTAAATTATTATGAAGAAACAATTCATCTTAGTTCTCAAAAACTCTCACATCTTAGTAAATTAGTAAATCAATAAAAGAGCAGCTCATCAAACGCTTAATAGGGTAAGGACAAAACAAAGGATTCGCAAAATGTAGTAATTTGTTATATAATTTATATAGAAATGAAAGAAAGAAGGTATAATTATGGGACTTATTATGACTTTAATTGTTGGAGGAATCATTGGATGGTTAGCAGGTATGGTTCTAGGTAAAGATATTCCTGGGGGAGTTATTGGAAATATCATTGCTGGTATCATCGGTTCATGGATAGGTGGTCAATTCTTCTCTAATTTTGGCCCTGTAGTATCTGGCATTGCTATTTTCCCATCATTAATTGGAGCGATTATTCTGATTGCAGTAGTATCCTTTGTCTTAAAGAAAACAAGATAAGTTGATTAGCTTAACACTTAGGCGGGTTCATTGAACCTGCCTTTTTTCTTTATTTACTGATATTCTTATTTGGGAGGAAATGACATGGTGGAAAAACTGACGTCTTATACTCAAACATTTAAAATAAATACTGATTGGTTTATCGATCCAGAAAATAAAAGTAATAATTTTACTAAACTATTAGAAGCTGTTCTGGAAACTTCCACAAGGCATGATCAAGTTAATCAATTTGATCAAACTGACTCTATTTTGGGGCAGGATGAAAGTTGGGTAATTACGCAAAACATCTGCATGATCAATCAACTGCCTCAATATGGTGATACGATTGAAGTTCAGACTAAGATTATTCAGGCCAACCGATTTTTATTAGAGCGGTGGTTCGAGATAAGGTCTAAAGATCATCTTTTGTTAGAATGTCAGATGCAATTCGCGGTGATTAATTTAAAAACTAGGAAAATGGGCCGTATTGCTCATAAAAAGTTAGAAGAATTACAACTTATTGACCACCAACAAGAGGTTAAGAAAATAAAGCTTAATTTTCCTGACGATATAACTCTTTGGAAAGAAAAAGACCAAGCTATAACAAATCAAGATATTGATTTTAATCATCATGTCAATAATCTTGTTTATATAAATTGGTCCATTGGTAGTCTTCCTTCTTGGTTACAAAATAATTATGACATAAAAAACTTAGCGATTAAGTATGGTCGAGAGTTGCTTAGAGAGCATCAAGTTAAAATTCTTACAGAGGCTAATGTCAAAATAGAGACTCAAACTGATGCTAAAAAAATAATAACTTATCAAACTATTTATAATGCTACTAATCAGCAAGAAGCGGCTCGGATTGAAATCGAATGGCTGGAAAAAGAGCTGTAATTCGTTATAATAGATTCGATAATGAAATTAGAAAGAAGGCTATTAATGATCACACTTAAATCTGAAAGAGAAATTCAAGCCATGAAAGAATCAGGAAAAATCCTTTCTGATATTCATGTAGCATTACGGGATTTTATAAAAGCGGGGCTAACTACTAAACAAATCGATCAATTTGTTCAAAATAAAATTGAAGCAGCTGGAGCTGTCGCTGCCCAAATCGGCTACGAAGGTTATAAATTTGCTACTTGCACCAGTGTTAATGACGAGATATGTCACGGTTTCCCATCTAATCGTAGCTTAAAAGCTGGTGATATAATAAAGGTAGACTTCTGTGTAGATTTTAATGGAGCTATCTCTGATTCTTGTTGGTGTTATGCGGTAGGTAAAATTAGTCCAGAGCATAAGCGATTAATGGAGGTTACCAAGGAAGCATTATATCGCGGGATTGAACAAGCTAGACCTGGGAATCGTATAGGGGATATTGGACATGCTATTCAAACATATGTGGAAAAAGAGGGCTTTGGTGTAGTTCGCGACTTTATTGGTCACGGTATTGGTCCTACTATCCATGAAGAACCAGCTGTTCCTCACTATGGTATAAAAGGCAAGGGACTTCGATTAAAAGAAGGCATGACAATTACCATTGAACCAATGGTAACCACAGGAGATTGGAAAATGAAGATGGATGCCAACGGTTGGACGGCCAGAACCCGAGACGGAGGATACTGTGCCCAGTACGAGCATTCATTAGCTATTGGACCAGACGGACCTATTTTATTGACTCAACAGGAAAATGAAATATAATTTAATTGTTTAAAAATAAAAACAAGGGGTTGGAACAAAAGCCCTGAATAATTAAAGAAAGTTCGGTAAACGGTATAATCGTTAATCGGACTTTTTCTTTAACAATATAAACATAGAAAGCGTTTCCTAATATAATAGTAGGAAACACAAAACTATTTAGGAGGGGCTTTCTATGTAGCAACAGTGTATTATGAATTAAACTTGCTTTCCTTTGAGAAGATCCAATACTAAGCGAGCTCTACGAGGAGCAATTCGAACAGATTCCAGAAGCAAATATTCGCCCACTTGAACTTGCCGATGGGCGACCTGTTTATCATCCTCGTGTCTTACTTAAAGTATTGTTATTTGCTTGTTCTAAAGGCAATTTTTCAGGCCGTCGTCTCAAAAAGTATCACCGAAAAACTGCCTAGGATTTTATTCCTCGTAAAGAAAAACACACCACTTGTCAAGCGACATCAACGGTCGCAATAGCTTTTCTAAGACCGATGTCGAGCGAATATTTATGGCCAATAATCTACGTCAATACGCAAAGTAACTTTCCAATCTGGGCTCGCTGTAAATTTTGAGGCAGGGCTGAGCAGCCCTTTTGTTCCAGCCCCTTGTTTTTATGATTGAAGCCTTTAGGAAATAATTGATTGATAGAGTTTTTCATAGCGGCTAATTATTTCATCCCATTTGAAGGGGTTGATTGCTTCTAAAGCATCTTGAGACAAACGTTCATAATGGTTTAAAATATAAAGAATTGCTTGATCGAAAGCTGTTTGATCAAATCGATCTACAGAAACGCCTACATGGTAATTTTTAAAAAATGAATCGAATCCTTCGTTTTGAGTATAGATTACTGGCAAACCTTGACTCATTGCTTCTGGATAGACTAATCCAAAGGTTTCAGGGAAAGATAGTAGGGCGAAAAGATCCATTGAACGATATAAACTGACCATTTCAGCTTTGTTTAAAGCGCCGTGGTAGGTAATATGATCCATTGCTTGCAATTGCTTGAGAATTTTAGCATCCCAATTGGGACCAGCAATATGTAACTCCGCCGCTTGGTATTTTTTTGAAAAGTGTTCGATCATTTTAGCTAATTCAACAAAACGTTTACCAGAAGATACTTTACCAGCGGTTACAATACGCAGTGGCTGATGACAAATAAATTTCTTTTCATTGAAGCGATTGTTATGCCAATAATCATCAATGCCGTTAGCAATGACCTGGCTTTTACCTTTAAGATTATCCAATTCTTTAGTGGGTATAAAGCGATTAAAAACCTGTTGGTAAGTATTTTGTGAAATAAAGATAATCTGCTTGGCATCGCGCATAATATCTAAGCCCACATTTCGCATCCATGGCATTTTTTCAAAAAAAGTATGTAGGTCCGCATTGCGTACAGCAACAATATAGGGGACATGATATTTAAGATAAACTTGTCTAGCTAACCAACCATTTGAAAAGAGTGAGTGTGCATGAGTAAGATCAAAGCTATCTAAACTGTATGATTCTTTTAAATCTTGCCAAATCTTATGGTGTTTAAGTGGAAAAAACCAGCGCATCCATTGATCGTGATTTCTAGATAGATTTAAGTAATCTCCACTAGCTGCTACTCTTTCTTGAGGGAATTGATGCGAAATGGGGACATAAACTTTTAATTTATGTCCCTGCTTTACTTGACGATCATAGACTTGTTTAAATAAACCAGAAGTTGAGAAATAGGAATTAATATGTAAAATATCCATATTATCTACTCTTGCCCTTCTTCGATTAGGGCTTCTAATGAAGAAAGTCGATTTTCTAAATCTTCAACTTTTTGATTCATGGCAGCTTGACTGCCTTCATATTCTTTCGTTGTTGGAATAGAGAAAGCTTTTACAGACAGATAAACAAGTAAGAAGAAAATAATGATGCCGATGATTAGAAGCGGCCAACCGGTTCGGTCTACCCGTCGATCTATTTCTTCAATGTGTTTGGTTATTTCTTCTTCAAAATTTGTGTTAAAGTTTGAAGGGGTTACCATCCTTAACACCTCCTTCTAAAGTGATTAAAATGCCCATTCACCTTTACGGAAGATCGGGGTAACAGTACCATCTACTGAGATTCCATCAACATTCATTTCCGCATTTCCTACCATAAAGTCCACGTGAACATTCGAGCGATTAAGTCCCACTTCCTCTAGCTCTTTTTGGCTCATTTTAGCACCATTTTTTACAGAAGTAGCGTAGGCTTGTCCTAATGCGATGTGGTTAGAAGCATTTTCGTCAAATAGAGTATTAAAGAAGATAATGCCTGATTGAGAAATTGGTGATTGATGCGGAACAAGCGCTACTTCACCTAAGGAATCAGAACCCTCATTTTCTTCTACCAGTTGACGTAAGGTTTCTTCACCTTCTTTGGCTGATACTTCGGTAACTTTACCGTCTTTGAAAGTGAATTTCATTTCATCAATTATAGTTCCACCATAAGCTAATGGTTTAGAAGAAGAAATATAGCCCTCTGCACGTCTTGAATCTGGAGCTGTAAAGACTTCTTCTGTAGGCATGTTAGCAATAAAGACTTCGCCTTTTTCATTAAGTGATCCGGCACTTTCCCAGACATGGTTTTTAGGTAAGCCGACAGTGAAATCAGTTCCAGGTCCTGTATAATGCAACTGATCGAATTGTTGTTCATTAAGGAAGCGTGCTTTTTCGCTAAGACGATCTTCATGTTCATCCCAAGCTTTAATTGGGTCTTCTTCATAAATACGTGTTGTTTTAAAAATTTGATCCCATAAAGCGTCTACTTGTTCTTCAGAAGTTTTTAGTTCAGGGAAAACAAGAGCAGCCCACTCTTTACCTGCACCTGCAACAACTAACCATGAAACAAGATTTGATTGTGTCGCAATACGTACATCTTTCATAGCTTGAGAAGAAGCACGGTTTGCTGCGTTTATTTTTGCAGGATCAATTCCTTTAAGAACATTTGGATCACTTGAACGTAGTGAGATACGTTTAGCTCTCTTTTCTACAAAGTAATTGCCTTCATCAATTATAAATTGCGGAATATCGGTCAGTGTTTCTTCAGATTGATGGGTAAAATGAAGACGAGTTAATGTATCGTCTGCCCAATTTACTTTAACAAACTTAGCACCTGCTTTGTAAGCAGCTTCAGTCACTAAGCGAACTAATGGGGCTTGATCAAGATCAGCGAAAATTAAAATATAATCTTCTTTACTAACTGCAATTCCTTTATTGACGATTAAGTTTGCATATTTTTCAAGAAGTTGATCAAAATTTTTTAAAGTCATAGTATACCTCTTTCCTTATTGATTTAATTTTTCAGCAATACCATCAGCTAAAGCTTGAAGACGTTCAATATCCTCACCTTCGGCATTTAAGTTAATTTTACATGATGGGCCACCAGCTTGAGCGCCTACTTTTAAAAATTGTTTTTCAAAGTGATCGACAGCACCACAAAAGACTTCATAGTAAGTATCGCCTGAACCAAAAACACCAAAGACTTTATCTGATAGATCTAATTCACCCAAATCATCGTAAAAATCTAGCATTTCGTCTGGTAGTACTCCATCGACTCCGTAAGTATAAGAACCGATTAATACAGCATCATATTCTAAAAAGTCTTCTGCATCTGCTTGCATGACTTCAACCACATCAGTAGTGATACCGTGAGCTTCAAGACGCTCAGCAATAATATCAGCCATTTCTTCGGTATTTCCAGTAAGACTTGCAAAAATGATTAATGCCTCTGCCATTATATTCCCCCTTAAGGTTAAGTTGTTTTAAACCTTGTGTTATTATATCAAACTTCATAGCAATTGTGGACCTCAATTCCTATTAGGTTAAGAAGTAGGAGTAAATTTAGGAAGAAATTATGAAGAATGAATCTAGCTAGATTTGTTATGCTATAATTAATCAGAATATAAATAAGCTAAGGATGGAGGCTATATATGTCAATCTTAGTTACAGGTGGAACTGGATATATCGGCAGTCATACAGTTATTGAACTATTAAACAATGATCAAGAAGTAATCGTTGTCGATAATTTTTCAAATTCAAAACCAGAGGTTTTAAATCGTATTCATACAATTACTGGTAAAAACGTTACTTTTTATCAAACTAACATTGAAGATAAACAGGCAATGGCTCAAATTTTTAAAAATCATCCTGTTGATTTAGTCATTCATTTTGCTGGCTATAAGGCTGTTGGTGAATCTGTTGAAAAACCTTTAAAGTATTATCATAATAATCTTAGTGGTACAATTACCTTGCTCGAAGTCATGCAGGAAAACCAAGTCAAAAATATTATTTTCTCATCTTCAGCAACTGTTTATGGTGAGGCACATAAAGCGCCATTTGATGAATCAATGCCGACGGGTGAGGCTAGTAATCCCTATGGTTATACAAAATTAGTCTTAGAAAAAATATTGCAAGACTTATCGTATTCTGATTCTGAGTGGTCGGTGACTTTATTACGTTATTTTAATCCTATTGGAGCACATCATTCTGGCTTGATTGGTGAAGATCCTCAGGGAATTCCTAATAATTTAATGCCATATATTACTCAAGTAGCAATCGGTAAGCGCCGTGAATTGCAAGTGTTTGGTAATGATTATCCAACACACGATGGAACAGGTGTGCGTGATTATATTCATGTAGTAGATCTTGCACAAGGTCATCAAAAAGCGATTAGCCACAATCTAAAAAATAAAGGTGTCGCAATATTTAATCTGGGGACCGGTCAAGGTTATTCTGTCCTAGATTTAATTAGGGCATTTGAAAAAGCCAATCAAGTCCAAATACCTTATCAAATCGTGGATCGTCGGCCAGGGGATATCGCGATTGCCTATGCCAATCCTGAAAGGGCTAATCAAGAGTTGAATTGGAAGGCTCAAAAAAACTTATATGCCATGTGTTTAGATTCATGGAATTGGCAGAAAAAAAATCCTGAAGGATTTTAATGATAAATTGAACGGAGGAAGCATATGTTTCCAGAACAGAAATCAGACAAACGTCCTTTTTTTTCAAAAAGACTTTTGGTCTTTTTTCTTGTAATGATTCTTTTAGTTTTTTCTACTTTTCTCTTTTTTGGCTATCTGGATGATTTGAAAAATTCTTTCCAAGGCACCTTTGTCCATAATCCTTCTGAATGGCAATACTATACTATTGGACAAGAATTACTAGAAAAAAAAGATAGGTCTTTTGAAGACTTAGCAAAAGATGGCATCGAGCTCTTAGTTTTGAGCTATGATTACAGTCAAGCAGGCCGAATTGGGGAGAAAAGAATTAAAGAATTAACTTATTATTTATGGGATTTTAATCAAGAAAAGATAGTCCAAGTCAACATCGATCCACAATTAGATTTATTTATATCAGATACTAAAATGTCAAAAACAATCAGAGAATATGGTTTAAAGCAAGGAGAGTTAGCTTTAGTTGAACAATTGACTCAATCATATAATTTGCCCATTGATTTTTTAATTGTCTTAGATCTTGATAGGTTAGAAGAAGTTGCTAAAAAGAACTCTAATGGAGTATTATTCAAAAATATTAACAATGATGATCGGCAAGAACAAAAGACAAGTCAAATTATGGCTGACAATTTAATGGATTATCATCACTTTTTAAAACTAGCCAAAGAATTAAATCAAACGGATTACCTGGTAAAAAGTAACATTGGTTTTAACCATTTTTTAAAATTTACTCTCTACTATAATCTTCAAAAGGGTCAAAAAACTGAAACATTTGACCTATCTAGCACACAAACAAGAAGTGAAAGAGAAAGATTACTAGAATCCCTAAATTTAAATCAGTAGAAAGTCGTATAAGGAGGAAGCTTTTGCAAAAAATTAGAATCCTACATCTAATGTCATCTTTTGGAGGAGGCATTTCTACATTTATTCACAATTTAGCTAAAGAAGCTAGCAATCAAGAGATGGTTTTTGATGTAGCTACCTACAGTCAAGTGCCTGACTATTTTAAACAGACGATTGAAGAGACGGGTGGTCAGATTTATTTTCTGAATAACCCCAAAAAAACTTCTTGGCAATCCTTTAAGAATAGTTTTGCTAAAGCTTTTCAAGAGAATGCCTACCAAGTAGTTTATAGTCATATTGCAGGTTACCGTTCAGTCATTTATTATTATTTAGCCCATCAATTCCAAAAGGATACGCCCTTTGATTTCTATATTCATGGGCATTACCGTTATGACAAAAATCCAGCTTTAAAAAATAAATTGATGCAAGTTTTTGATGCGCAAGTCAATAGAAGATTGTCTCGTTTACCGATTGGATGTTCTCAACTTTCAATAGAAGAATTGTTTGCTTTGAAAGTTGGAGAATCCTCTGTGGTTATTCCAAATAGCATAGAGCCCAATGATTTCTTTATCGATTTTGAAAAGAAGCGAACAAGTCGTAAATATTGGCTAAGCAAATTCACTAAGAAAAGTAAACAAAGTCTAATAATTGGACAAGTGGGGCGTTTAACGGCAATTAAAAATCATCCTTTGACCTTAGAAGTCGTAGCTTATAGTAAAAAGCAGCATCATCCCTTGCGTTTAGTGATTGCTGGTGAGGGGGAAGATCGGGATTTTTTAGAAAAAGAGGTAGAAAAAAAAGAAATTGATGCCCAAGTTTTCTTTGCTGGCAGAATTAGTCCGGTTGCTAATTTATTAGCCGGTATCGATTTATTAATTATGCCCTCTTTTTCTGAAGGTTTTGGCACGGTAGCCATTGAAGCTCAAGCGGTAGGCATTCCCGTGCTTGCCAGCGATCAAATAAGTCAAGAAGTAGACTTGGGCTTGGGGTTGATTCAATTTTTATCTTTAAATTGTGAACCTAAAGAATGGTATCAAAGGCTGATTGAATTTTATCATCAAAGTTCAACTAAAATTCCCACTGATGAAGAACGATTTAGAAGTATACAAGCTAAGTCCCTTACTAATGAAGCTGCAGCCAAGCTGTATCGCCAGGTGTTAGATCATCAAGTGAGCCATTTTCGGATAGATTCGAGGTAATATATGAAACATTTTATGAAAAGATTAACAGGGTTTTCCTTAGGACCGATTATTGGTGCATTAATTTCACTGATTCAAATCCGCATTTTGACTCAGTTGTTAGTAGCAGACCAATATGGGGTTTCAGGATTGTATCGAAACTTAATCTTAAACATTCCTAATTTTCTTTATATTGGTCTCGATCAGGCTTTTTCTCGTGAATTTCATCAAGCTGCATCTAAAAAACATCTTTTTCAACAAGCAATTATTATCCCGATCGGGATGGGAATCCTTCTATCATTTGTTATGCTTGTTTTTAATCAGACCATTGCGAATTGGTTGTTTAGTGATCCTAACGCAGGCTATATTGTGATTTGGAGTACAATTTTACTTATTTCAATGATTATTGAACGCTTCGTACTCATTTCTATTCGTATGCAAGAAAAAGCAAAAGAATATTCTGGCTTTACCATTTTATTAAAGAGTTTAATTTTTGCAGTTTCCTTGTCTATAATTGCTTTGGGCATTCGCGATTTTCGTGTAGTGGTTTTTGGAATGATTTTTGGTCAACTTATAGGGGATAGTTTTCTTTTCTTACGTTATAGAGATTTGTTATCGTGGAATGATTTTGTTGTTGACTATGACCTTATAAAAAAATTATTATCTTTTGGTTTTCCGCTTATGATTGCAATGTCTCTTAATTCGGTGCTCAATACAATTGATAGCTTAATGCTTCGGTCTTTTTCTACCAAAAAAGAATTAGGGTTTTATGCTGCGGGCATCGCGATTGTCAATATGATTGGTATTTTAAAGACAGCATTTGCAACCTTTTGGGTTCCTACTGCCTATCGATGGCATGATGAAGGCAAGTCAATGAAGCATTATAAATTTATTTCAGACGCTGTTCTTTTTGTTTTAACGGGTATCTTTTTTGGGATTCTTGTATTTCGCCCCTTGATTATGATGATTTTAGGCGAGGACTATCGTTCTGTTCAGTATATTCTTGGCTTGCTCTGTTTTCCTCATATTATGTATACACTTTCTGAAACAACGACACTGGGAATTGTTTTTTCACGCAAGACCTATTTTAATACATTGGTTTCTTTATTGGCTTTGATTCCTAGTTTTTTTATTAATCTCTGGCTCACTCCAAGATGGGGAGCTTTAGGAGCAGCCACCGCGTCATCCGGAGCCTACATCATGTTTTATCTAGCTAGAACTTATTTTTCAAGTCGGACAGGCTTTTATTTCAAACAAAGTAAACATCTCATGTCCATTTGTTTAATGTTTATTGCTGCCTTCATTAACACTAGTGATTATGCTTATCGTTTGTCTGTAACATTTGGCTTAGCTTTGGTCTGTCTCATTATTCAGTTTTCGACCATCCAAGATGGTTATCAAATCTGGCGTAATCCTGAGAAATGGGATTTTAATTAATTGTTCGAAAAGAAAGAGTAAGAAAGGAGTGGCCCATGTTTCTATATTGTTTACTTTTAGTTACGAGTGTTTTTTTAGGTTCGCAAATTTTAGCCGTTGAAACGCCAATTGCTCAAATTACCCTTTACCGAATTCTTGCTCTTTTTTCTGTTCTGATTCTTGCTTGGCAAATTTTACAAAAAGATCGAAAGCTTTTATTGGTGTTACCCTCTGCTTCAACACGTATGCTTTTTTGTTTTTTAGCTTGGTGGTTAATTGCTTTAACAACAGGTCTTTGGGCTGAAAATTTTAAAGATTGGCTGCAAGTTTCATTTTTAATGACGGTTGGCATGGCATCAATTGTGGCTATTTATTTTTGGGTGGGTACTAAAAGACAGTGGTTTCGTCTGGCTCAAGCCATGTGGGGGATGATGACTGCCTTAGTATTTTGGGGCTATATCGAAATTATCGGTAATATCTATGTATTTGCAGATATGACCAAATTGGATAAATATGGAACTTTTGATTCCCAACCTTGGACTCGGATTCCAATCACCTTTTTTGCCAATCAAAATGACTATGCTACTTTACTTTTAGCGTATGTCACCCTCTGTATGGTTCTATACTATTACAGTCAAAGATATTGGCAAAGGATGTTCTTACTATTAATGTTTGCATTAACAACATTTTTAATCTACCAAACTAGCTCAAGAATGTCCTTAATATGTTTAATTCTTTTTATCGGCTTACAACTAGTTCGCAACTTCAAGTTGGATCTTTTCCAAGGGAAAAGACTTTATATAATGACCGCCTTTATTATTTTTATGATGTTAATTCCACCTATACGTGAAAAAGTTTTTGAAGTGATTTTTCTAGGTGGTCCACAAGCAGGCTTATCTGGTGATACTAAGCGAATGAATATCTGGCGAAATGGTTTACTTTATTTGACCCAAACTTTTGGCTTAGGGGTAGGATCGGGGAATATCGAGCATTGGGCTAAAGTAAGACCTATCTGGCCAACTAATGAAATAACCAATATGCATAATTGGTGGCTTGAAATTTTAGTTTCTAATGGCATTCTTTCACTGTTACTTTATTTATGGGCATACATTGGAATGATAAGACGGTTGGAGTTTGTTGCTAGAGTGGGGAGAAAGACCTCTGTTTTACAAAGCAATATTTCTTTTGTATTCTATAGTTTTTTAATTATTTTTATTCTAGCAAGTATTACTAGTGCAAATAATATGTTGATTGAATGGCACTGGGTATTTTTTGCTTTAATTATAAGTTGGGTAAAAATAATCGATACAAAAGAACAAACGCAGGATTTTAAAAGTAAAAGGAGTTTAGGAATATGAGCTTAGCTACAGTTTTTCACGAGTTATACCGCTTTATTAAAAATAATTTTAGAAGAATTATGTTTGGATCAGTTATTATCTCATTATTAGTTGTAGGAGGAAGGTATGTCGTTAACCGCTTAATAAATAGTGATAAAATTGAATCATATAATTATCTAGCCCATGCCTATCAACAAGACCCAGCTTCATTCCAAGTGATTGTTACAATGGAAGATGGCAGTCTATTTTCAACTGCGGCTGTCTTTGATGACTATTTTGCGACACCAACTATTATTAAACAAATTGAAGCAGAAACTGGTATCGAGTTTGGAAAATGGCTTCAAGCAGAAAAAAAACTTGAAATGTATAAGACCAACACTTTTCGAGGTGGGCTTGCAGGAATTCGAGATGCCGCTTCAAATGTTATTACTTTAAGATTTTTGGTGGGGAATAATGCTGAAGAAAACTTAAAGATAGCCGAAGCATATGCTGAATTATTAGAAAAACAAAAGCTACCTTTCCTCGGGAAAAATACTGTCTCAATCATTCGGTCACCAGAAATTGGAGAAATGATTCCAATTGATTTGATCGAAGAAGTTCCTAGTAGGGAAACTTTGACCCCATTTCAAACTAAAGAGGCTAAAGGAAGTATTATCTATGGCTTATTGGGTCTCTTTTTAGGCGCTATTTTATCGATAGCTTGGAGCATGATTGCACATTATCGAAGACATAAAATAGGCTATGCTTTTGATTATACTTGGGGAATTAATGATCTGCATTTTATTTATAACCGTCAAGATAATCGAGAAGTCTTAGAAAAATTAATTCGAACTCCTAGTGATAGTCAGCGAGTAATCCTTAGACAACAAAAGCATCAAGAAGTGAATGTTCAAGAACTAATCTCTCCTGAAGGAAACACCTACGGAGTGCAAGCGACTAACTTAGCAAGTCTTGATGCAAACTTTTCACCAAATGAAATTGTTATCGTCTTAGACGCTAATATTACCGATAAAAAGTGGTATAATGACCAACGCCAATTGGCAGAGCTTTATCAAGCAAGAATCAAGATAATTCAGATTATTTAAGGAGAATTGTGAGATGAATTCAAAATCAGGATTGGTGTCGATAATAACCCCTGTTTATAACGCAGAAAGATTCTTAAAAAAAACCATCGAGAGCGTGCTTAATCAGAGTTATCAGAATTGGGAGTGGTTGCTAGTCAATGATTGCTCAAATGATATTAGTGTGAGAATAATTCAAGAATTTGCACAAGAAGATAGCCGTATTCAATTGGTTAATTTATCAAAAAACTCTGGTGCCGCAGTGGCAAGAAACAAGGGGCTTGAATTGGCTAGAGGTAGATATATTTCATTTATTGATAGTGATGATGTTTGGGAATATTGTAAGTTGGAGAAACAATTAGCATTTATGCAAGAAAAGGCGCTATCTTTTACTTATACAAATTTTTCCTTAATAGATGAAAGTGGAGAAACCCTTAAAGAAACAGTAGATTTACCAGAACGTTTAGATTATAATGGCCTTCTAAAAAACACAGCCATTGCTTGCTCTACAGTAATGATTGATCGTGAAAAAATAGGAGACTTTAGAATGCCTTTAGTGCGGAAAGGACAAGACACAGCAACTTGGCTAATGTTAATGCGTGAACGAAAAATTGAAGCTTATGCTTTAAATGAAGTGCTTAATCACTATCGTCAAGTTTCTGGTTCTATTTCCTCCAACAAGCTTTCAGCTCTTAAGCGAACATGGTACACTTATCGCCATTTAGAAAAATTACCACTATATCAGTGCATATATTATTATAGTCATTATGTTTTTCAGGCAATTAAAAGGCGGTTATAATTTAACAAGCAATTATATAAGATAGCTAAATAAGGTTAGGAGACAAAAATGAATATATATCAAAATTTAATTGAAGGTAAAACAAAGTTAGCAGTTGTAGGTTTAGGGTATGTGGGTATGCCGATTGCCATAGAATTTGCTAAGCACATTGAAACAATTGGCTATGACAACAATGTTCATAAAGTGGAGCAATATTTGCAGGGTATCGATCCAACTCTAGAGGTTGGAGACGAAGCAGTCAAGAATACAAATTTAGCTTTCACCTACGACCAAAGTAGGCTAAAAGAAGCGAACTTTATTATTGTTGCGGTTCCAACGCCTATCAATCAAGATAAGACACCTAATTTAGATCCGGTTATTTCAGCCACAAGAACCGTAGGTAAAAACATGTCTAAAGGGACTTTAGTTGCTTATGAGTCAACGGTTTATCCTGGGGTTACTGAGGAAATGTGTATTGAAGAACTTGAAGAAAGTTCAGGATTAGTGCATGGTGTTGATTTTTGGGTAGGTTATTCACCTGAAAGAATTAATCCAGGAGATAAGGTCCATACTTTACCAAAAATTAAAAAGATCGTTTCTGCTACAACTGCTGATGCTTTAGATACAATGGCTAAAGTATATGAACTAGTAATTGAAGCGGGTGTTCATCGTGCACCAAGTATTAAAGTTGCTGAAGCCGCTAAAGTTGTTGAAAATAGTCAAAGAGATATTAACATTGCATTTATGAATGAGTTAGCTCTCGTTTTTGATCGAATGGAAATTGATTCGCAAGATGTTATTGATGCCATGAATACCAAATGGAATGCTTTAGGTTTCACACCAGGACTAGTGGGAGGACACTGTATTGGTGTAGATCCTTACTACTTTGTTTACGAGGCAGAAAACTTGGGCTATCATAGTCAGATTATTCTTTCTGGTCGCCAAATAAATGATCAAATGGGAGATTTTATTGGTGATAAGTTGATTAAGCTCATGGTTAAGGCGGGTAAAAAAGTAACAGACTCTAAAGTAGTTATTTTGGGTCTAACTTTTAAAGAACATACACCAGATACGCGCAACTCAAAAGTTGCCGATATTATCAATTATTTAAGGACTTTCGATATTGAGCCTGTTGTAGTAGATCCTTGGGCTGAATCAAGTGATGCCAAAGCAGAATATGATGTTGATTTAACAGCGTTCGATCAAGTTCAGGATGCGGATGCTGTTATCTTTGCAGTAGCTCATCAGGAATTTCGAGAACTAAATAATACAAGCATCGAAAAATTGTTTAATGCAAAATTATCACCTAAAGAAAGAGTTCTTATAGATGTCAAAAGCATACTGGATGCTGATTATTTTAAGGAAGCTGGCTATACTTTTTGGCGCTTATAATAATAGCTGGCTCTTAAGCACTTTATCGAACAGGATAAATAGTTTGAGAGTTTCCTTAAGTAGTTTGCGTATCAGAATGTTTATTATTGGAACACTTGATCCTTTGAAAACAAATATGAGGTGATAAAAATGAGTATTAAGAAAATTTTCTTAATATTTTTACTTCTACTTATTTTTCCTTTTGACAAAGCGGTGGCTTTAGCTAAATACAATTTACCAGAATTGAGTCAGATTGATGCGATAAAATCAAATGCTAGTGTTGATGAATTAATTGATTCAATTCCTGCTGAGGGAAATTTAAATGATCCCAATTTACTTTTGGTGAATCCAAGCAACCCAATCAACAATCAAATTGAAGTTGATTTAGTTACTTCAATTGAAGGAATTCCATATGCTGCTAACATTGAAGAAAAACTTAGTCAGCTGTTACAAGCAGGTTTGGAGGATGGTTATCTATTTACAATTATTTCAGGATACCGTTCGACAAATCAGCAAGCAGGGTTAGAAAGTTCTAGAAAACAGTCTTTAATGGCGGTCGGTTATAGTGAATCAGAAGCGAGATATTTAACCAATTTATATACAGCACCAGCAAATGCCACAGAGCATATGACTGGGCTCGCTATTGATATATTAGGTCAAGATTGGACCAGCATAGGAGGAGGCTTAACTGAAAATTATAGCGAAACGGCATCGGCCCAATGGTTAGTAGAAAATGCAGCCAATTTTGGGTTTATTTTAAGATACCCTCAAAATAAGACAGAAATGACTACTTTTAATTTTGAACCTTGGCATTATCGCTATGTAGGTCAACTAAATGCGCAATTTATGATGGAACATGGGCTTACTCTTGAAGAGTACCTAGCCCTTATTGAAGAACGTGACCGGCGTAAAAAAATTGAAAAAGTAAAACAAGCGGCTGAAAATCAAGCGGTTGATGAAGCAAAAAGGTGGTTAGAAGAACAAAAGAAAACGATTGATAAACTGTTTTATAACTCATCAACTGATTAAATGACAAAGAGCTTGTGACCGAAGTTAGCTAAAACACCGTCCTTAACACTGTTAAACAGCGTTAAGGACGGTGTTTTAGTTTTATTAAATAAACAAAGAGTTGCCTACCTTCTGTTTAATATAACCCTAAAAAGGACAAATGAGTAACAACTAATTTTTTAAAATGCATGATAAATCAAATTAACAATCCCTGCAGAAATCATAATCACGATGGGGTTAGCTTTAAACTTATTAAGTAATAGCATGGCTATAATAAAAATTACCAACATTAACCAATTAGGGTCCATCCAAACAACAGTCTCTTTTTGCCAAATAGCATTCACAAAAATTGATAAGCCCGAACTAGCTATTAAGGCAATCACTATAGGCCTAAGGATAAAAAGGGTATCTTGCATTAAACTTAGTTTTTGAAAACGCTGATAAAGATAGGCTAAAAAAGTCACGATAATTATCGATGGTAAGGTACAGCCGATAGTAGCAACTATTGCACCACTGACACCACCGATTTGAGTACCAATAAAAGTAGAGGCATTAATAGCAATTGGACCAGGTGTCATTTGTGAGATTGTAATTAGATGACCAAATTCTTCTAAAGATAGCCAATGCTCTTGGTGAACAACCAAGTCTTCAATCAAAGGCAAAGCAGCATAGCCACCACCAAAAGAAAGTAAGCCAATATTTAAAAAAGTAAGAAATAGTTCCCAATAAATCAAGTAATCACCTCTTCAAATAAGAATAAATAAAGCCACCACATAAAGAAATAAGAATTAACCATGAAATCGGGAAGTTAAAATAACTAACTAAAATGAGTGCGCTTATAAAAATGAGAATTAGATACTTTTCTTTTTGTTTAACAAGATCTTTGATCATGGTATAAACAACAGAAACAATTACCGCTGCTACTCCCGCTTGCATTCCTTCTAACATCCAAGCCACCCATTGATTTTCAATAAAGACCTGATAAAAATGTGCAATGATAGAGATAATTGCAAAAGGAGGAAGGATAGTGGCAAAAACAGTGGTGAGAACACCGAGCCATCCTGCTAATTGATAACCTACAATCACCGCGGCATTAATAGCGATTGCCCCTGGAGAAGATTGAGCGATTGCGATTAAATCGAGCATTTGATTTTCTTCAAACCAATGATAGTCATCAACAAATTGCTTTTTCATAAGACTTACAATTACATAACCTCCACCAAAGGTAAAAGCACTTAATAGAAAAGTCACTCTAAACAATTTGATATAAAATTTCAAATTTTTTTGCAAAAAATCACTCCTACAAGGAACTTGTAAAATCAGACAATTTAAATTATAGAAAGAAAAGTAAAAATTGTAAACTAGAGCTTAGGTATGACAAGAACATTTATAAGACCTATAATAGAATAGAAGATTATTGAGAGGAGAGAATTAATGAAAAAATTAGGAATTGTAGTAAATCCCATTGCTGGTATGGGAGGACGAGTTGGTTTAAAAGGTACCGATGGTAAAGATGTATTAACTGAGGCGATTAAGAGAGGAGCTAATCCTGAGGCCCCTTTAAAAGCCTTGAAAGCGCTCAAAGAATTAGCTCCTCTTAAAGAAGAATTAATTGTATATGTTGCTTCTGGTAAAATGGGAGAAGATTTAGTAAAAGAAACCGAATTGAATTATGAAGTGATTCATCAAATCGATGGTGACAGTATGGCGAAGGATACCATTCATTTAGTTGAAAAATTTCAAGAGAGAGAGGTGGATTTAATACTTTTTGCAGGAGGCGACGGAACGGCACGTGATATTGCTTCAGTTACTCAACTTGCTATTCCAACGATTGGGATACCAGCGGGTGTTAAGATTCATTCTCCTGTTTATGCAGTGACACCGGAACATGCCGGTAAGTTAGCTTTGAGGTATTTGAAAGACAAGGAATTGTCTCTAAAAGATGAGGAAGTTATTGATATTGAAGAAGATGCATTCCGTAGGGATGAAATAATTACTAAAGTCTATGGATACCTAAGTGTTCCTTATGATGAAAGTCATTTACAAAATTTGAAATCACCTACTCCTCAATCGGATGAGGCAGCAAGAGTTTCTATAGCGCTTGATATTATAGATAGAATGGAAGAAGATGTCTTCTACATTATTGGCTCTGGTTCAACAGTTGCTCCGGTAATGTTAGAGTTAGGTCTGGAACCAACATTATTAGGTGTTGATATCATTCGAAATAAAAAAGTTGTAAAAAAAGATGTCTATGAACAAGAGATTTTGGATATCATTGGGGACAAGCCAGCTAAATTGATTGTTACACCGATGGGTGGTCAAGGATATCTCTTTGGCCGAGGCAATCATCAATTATCTGACAAGGTTCTTGCCAAGCTAGATAAAGAGGATATTATAATCGTTGCAACACCAGGAAAATTAAACACCTTAAAAGGTCAACCGCTTTTAGTTTATACAGGTAATCGTGAAATTGATGAAAAATTAGCTGGTTATCATAAAATTTTACTAGGATACCATAACTCCAGAATGTATAAGGTAAGTGCAATTTAAGAAATAACGAAAATTTTGTGAAAAAAGATTAAGTTGACCAAGTGGTTATCACTATATTAATAACAACTTTCATCTATTAAATAGCGGTTGTGAAAAGCACAACTAACTTTCTTTATTGATAATATAAACAAATTTAGTACTTGCTTACATAAAAATGTTTGTGAAAAAACCGAATTGCAAGCTAAAAATGCAATTTTTTAAAAACTGTCTGCAAAATGTAAGAGTTTCCTAACGTTTTATGGTATGATGAAAGATGCATAGAGATACTATGTGATTTATCTAAAGGGGGAAAAGATTTTAATGAAGACAGATATTCAAATCGCACAGGAAGCTAAATTGCAACCAATTGAAGATGTGGCTGCAAAGTTAGGTATTTCTAATGATGTATTAGAGCCTTACGGTAAAACAAAAGCTAAAATCGATTTTACTAAATTAGATATGGATAACAAGGACTTAGGAAAATTAATTCTTGTTACAGCGATTACTCCAACTCCTGCTGGTGAAGGTAAAACAACTACTTCAATCGGCTTGGCAGACGGAATGTCTAAAATTGGTAAGAAAACAGCAGTTGCTTTACGTGAGCCTTCATTAGGACCAGTATTTGGTATTAAAGGTGGAGCAGCTGGTGGTGGATACGCACAAGTTGTTCCAATGGAAGATATTAACTTACACTTTACTGGAGACTTCCACGCGATTGGAGCAGCAACTAACTTAATCGCTGCCTTATTAGATAACCACATCCACCATGGTAACGCATTAGATATTGATACAAACCGAATTGTATGGCGTCGTGTTGTCGATATGAACGACCGTCAATTACGTAATATTGTAAATGGATTAGGCCGTCGTGTTGATGGAGTAACACGTGAAGATGGTTACGACATCGTTGTAGCTTCTGAAGTAATGGCAGCATTCTGTCTATCTAATAATTTACAAGAATTAAAAGAAAAATTAGGTAATATGATCGTTGCTTACACTCGTAAAGATAATAAGCCAGTTACTGTTAAAGATATTAATGGTGCTGGAGCTGCAACTGCATTACTTAAAGATGCAATCAAGCCAAATATTGTACAAACTTTAGAAGGGACACCAGCTTTTGTGCACGGTGGACCATTCGCAAACATTGCTCACGGATGCAACTCAATTATTGCAACGAAACTAGCAATGAATTATGCAGATTACACAATTACTGAAGCTGGTTTCGGTGCAGACTTAGGTGCTGAGAAATTCTTAGACATCAAATGTCGTCAAGCAGGGATAGCTCCTTCAGCAGTTGTAATCGTTGCAACAATCCGTGCATTGAAGATGCATGGTGGAGTTGATAAAAAAGAATTAGGACCTGAAAATGTAGAAGCTTTACGTAAAGGTATGCCTAACTTAATGCGTCACATTAACAATATTAAGAATGTGTTCGGATTAAACCCAGTAGTAGCTATCAATGCGTTCCCAACTGATACAGATGCCGAAATTGAAGCATTACGTGAAGAATGTGAAAAAGAAGGCGTTAAAGTTGTTCTTTCAACTCACTTCTCTGATGGAGGTGAAGGTGCAACTGAACTAGCTAAGGCTGTAGTTGAAGCATCTGAAAAAGAAAGCAACTTTAAGTTTGCTTATGATGTAGAAGCTTCTATCGAAGAAAAACTTGAAACATTAGTAACTAGAATCTACGGTGGTGCAAAAGTTGAGTTTACTTCAGTAGCTAAGAAGAAAATTAAGCAATTCACCGAGCAAGGACATGGTAAATTACCAATTTGTATGGCTAAAACGCAATATTCATTCTCCGATGATCCTAAATTATTAGGAGCTCCAGAAGGATTTACTGTTACTATCCGTGACTTAACCGTTTCTGCTGGTGCAGGCTTCCTAGTTGCTATGACAGGTGACATTATGAAGATGCCTGGCTTACCAAAAGAACCAGCTGCTAACCGTATTGATGTTGATGAAAAAGGTAACATTGAAGGATTGTTCTAAAAAGAATTGATTCTAAGATAAAATTAATAGTCGAGCGAGTAAATTTTTGCTCGTTCGACTTTTACAGTGTATTGAATAGAAAAGGGAGGATCTTATGGGTAAGATTTTAGATGGTAAAGAAGTTGGGAAAGCAATTCGCGAGCGTACTCGTCAAGAAGCAGAAGCTTTAAGAGAAAAAGGGATTGTTCCTAAATTAGTAGTGTTACGTGTCGATGAAAACCCTTCTTCCATGGCTTATGAAAAAAATGCTATGAAAGTAATGGAAAAATGTGGAATCGAAGCAGAAGCTCGTACTGAATTGGATGCTAAGACCACCGAAGATGTCTTAAAAATTATCGATGAATTAAATGCAGATAAATCTGTGTCAGGCGTTATCATTATGCAACCATTCCCAGAAGGAATTGAGCGAGCAGAAATTGCTGAGCGCTTAAATCCATATAAAGACGTAGATGCCTTGAACCCAGTTAACTTAGGTAAGCTAATTAACAATGATCCAACTGCAATGGCTCCTTCTACAGCACAAGCTTGTATCGAAATTCTTGATTACTATGACTATGAATTAGAGGGTGCTGAAGTTTGTGTTATTGGTTCATCACCAGTTGTTGGTAAGCCATTAGCAGTTATGTTATCAAACCGTAATGCAACTGTTTCAAATACACATGTCTATACTAAAGACAACACTATCCACACTACTTTAGCTGACATTGTGGTCTCAGCTACCGGAGCTTTAGGACTTGTTGGCCCTGACTACATTAAAGAAGGTGCAACAGTAATTGATGTTGGCTTTGGTTACAAAGATGGTAAGGCAACTGGAGATGTTCGCTTTGATGAAGTTGAACCTAAAGCAAGTGCTATCACTCCTGTCCCAGGTGGTGTTGGTTCTGTAACAACAGGTGTTCTGGCTTCACAAGTTGTTAAAGGTGCTAAGCTTCTAAATGGCTTAGAATAGGAGCGCGTAATGAAAGAATTAAAAGTCACAGAATTTATTGACAAGTTAGCTTCTAATGATCCAACTCCTGGTGGAGGGGCTGCAGCGGGCGTTACAGCTGGATTGGGTATTGGTGCTATTTTGATGGCTATGATTTTCTCGCAAAGTGATAAATTGTCTAAAGAGGATCAAACTTTTCTTGCTAAAAAAATTGAAGAGTTTGAAAAAAGTAAAGAGATTTTTGTGAACATTATCGACCGCGATGCAACTGAGTTTGAACCACTTTCTAAAGCGTATGGTATGCCGAGAGCAACAGACGTAGAAAAACAAGTGCGTAATGAAGCAATTCAAAGTGGGTTAGTAATTGCATCTCAACCTCCAGTTGACTTGATTTCAGAAGTCAGCCAAATTGTGGAGGGCTTTGACAAGGTTATTCCTTTAATTAAAAAAATCATCGTTTCCGATGTTGGTGTAGGTCTTCAAATGTTACGTTCGGCTGTTCAGGCTTCTTCATTAAACTTATATATTAATGGAGGACAGCTTAAGGATAAGGAAAAGCAAGAAGAGTATTATGAGCTTGCTAACAACAAGGTCGCTGAATTGTCCTCTCAATTAGATGAATACTACGCACAAGTCAAAGATATTTTAATCAAGTAAGGCGAAGGAGATAGTATAATGACAAACGTTCAATTAGATGAAAATGGATTGAAAAAAACACCTATGTATGACTATTACATCGAAAAAGGATGCAAGATTACAGATTTTGGTGGATGGGGATTACCAATTCAAATCACCAAAATTGCTGAGGAGCACGAGGCAGTTCGTAATGCAGTAGGTTTATTTGACGCTTCACATATGGGAGAGGTTCGTGTTAAATCGGCTAAGATGAATGCTTATGACTGGTGGAACGGATTAATCACTAATGATGTGCATAAAGCTACTTTCAACGGAAAAGCTCAATATACCGCTGTATGTAAAGAAGATGGCGGCATCTTAGATGATTTGATTTATTACCGCCGCAATGATGACGAGTTTGTTGCAACTCCAAACGGCTCTAACCGTGAAAAGATTGTTCAATGGATGCATGATCATAATCAAGAGGGTCAAGTTGAGATCACAGATGAAACTTATGACTGGGGATTAATCGCTGTTCAAGGACCAAATGCTGAAGAATTATTGGCTCGCATTACAGATACTAACTTGAAAGAGATTGAATATTATTCTTATAAGCAAGATCAAGTAGTAGCTGGTTTTGATCGTGTTCAAATCTCACGTACTGGTTATACCGGTGAAGAAGGTTTCGAACTATATATTCCAGCTGAACATATGCTTGAGATTTGGAAGAAATTAGTTGAAGAAGGTCAAGATTTAGGTGTTAAAGAATGTGCGCTAGGAGCACGTGATACTTTACGCCTTGAAGCTGGTTTACCACTGTATGGCAATGACTTCGATGAGAGCGTCAACCCAATCGCAGGTGGTATTGCATTTGCAGCACCAAAAGCTAAAGAAGCAGATTACATCGGAAAAGAAGCAATTGCTGCTTATCGCGCCGGCGATAAGAAAGAAGCGTCTCGAGGATTTAAGATTGACGGCAAACAAATCGCTCGTCATGGTATGGAAGTTAAAAATCAAGAGGGTGAAGTGATTGGGGTAGTAACATCAGGAACGAAATCACCTACATTAGGATACCCTCTAGGTTTCATGCGTGTTGCCACTGATTATAAAGTTGGTGATAAAGTAATTATCGATATCCGCGGTAAAGAAATTGAAGCAGAATTAACTAAGAAAGACTGGTTAGCTGCTAGTAAGTAAATTTAAACTAAAGTGGTTTCATTTTTGTTAAATGTTTGATAAAATGAGCACATAAACAATTTTAAGAAAAGGGGTCATTTATAATGTCACAAGTATTTTTTACAGAAGAACACGAATTTATTGAAATTTTAGCACCTAACAAAGCACGTGTAGGTATCACTGCTTTTGCTGCAGAGCAATTAGGAGATATCGTTCACGTTGAATTACCAGAAGTCGACGATGAATTTGATGCTGAAGAAGAAATCGCAACAGTAGAATCTGTTAAATCTGTATCTGAAGTATACGCACCTTTTGCAGGTAAAGTAGTTGCGGTGAACGAAGAGTTAGAAGATGCACCAGAATCAGTTAACGAAGATGCTCAAGGTAAAGGATGGTTCTTCGAAATTGAAACTGAAGAAGACATCGATACATCAGAATTCTTAACTGAAGAGCCAGCTGAATAATCATAAATTTTAAAGGTTTGTTTATTAGAGTGACTCTATGTCACTCTAATATTTAAGTCAAAATTGCTATTAATTTAAAAAGTACGAATTAAAGAAAAAAATAGACTAAGGAGCAGATCATGGCAAAATTTAGATATTTACCTAACACAGACCAAGACCGCCAAGCAATGCTAGAAACAATTGGCGTTAAAGATATTATGGATATCTTCTCTGACTTGCCAGAAAATGTACGCCGTACAGGCAAAATGAACTTACCTGAACCACTTTCTGAATTGGAAATTGTTAAAGAACTGACTAGAATGTCGGCTCTAAACACTTCGTCCAGTCAAATGCCTTTTTTCTTAGGTGCTGGAACGTATGACCACCATGTACCTTCGATTGTTAATCATATTATTATGCGTCAAGAGTTCTTAACTGCTTATGTTCCCTACCAACCAGAAGTATCTCAAGGAGAATTGCAAGCATTATTTGAATGGCAAACAATGATTGCTGAACTGACAGGTATGGATTTGGCAAACTGTGGTATGTATGATGGATATAACGCAGTTTCCGAAGCAGCAAACCTTGCGTTTAACCATGTTAAGAAGTCTAAAAAAGTATTAGTTTCTAAAGGGTTAAACCCACAAGCAATTGAAACTGTAAAAACTTACGGTTTCGGTAAAGATTACGCTGTTGAAGAAATAGCACTTGAAAATGAAGTCACAAGTCTTGAAGATTTAAAAGCTAAATTAGATGCTGAAGTAGCGGCAGTTATTGTTCAATATCCAAACTTCTTTGGATCGGTTGAGGATTTAAAAGCAATTAAGTCAGCTTTAGAAGGAACAAAAACATTGTTAATTGTTTCTGCTAATCCATTAGCTCTTGGAAAACTAGAAAAACCAGGTGCTTTTGGAGCAGATATTACTGTTGGAGATGTTCAGCCTTTCGGTATACCAATGTCTTTAGGTGGCCCTCACTGTGGTTACTTTGCCGTTAATGACAAGTTAATGCGTAAGATTCCTTCGCGTATTGTCGGGGAAACAGTAGATGAAGAAGGTAGACGTGGATTCGTTATGACCCTTTCTACACGCGAGCAACATATCCGTCGTGAAAAGGCAACCTCTAACTACTCTTCAAACCAAGCTTTATTCGCTTTAGCATCATCTATTGCTATGTCAGCATACGGTAAGGTTGGTATTCAAGAATTAGCACAGGCTAATATCAATAATACACATTATCTTGCGAAAGAACTAAAAGCAGCAGGTTTTGAAGTTCTTAACACTAGACCGTTTTTCAACGAGTTTGTTATCAAACTAAATAAAGATGTACGTCAAGTCAATAAAGAATTATTTGAAAAAGGATTTGTTGGTGGCTTTGATGCTTCAAAAGCAATTGGTGTTGATAATGCCTATCTACTTTGTGTAACTGAAAAGCGTACCAAAGAAGAAATGGATAAATTTGTAACTGCTTTAGTGGAGGTGGCAAAATAATGATCTTACAAGATTATGATAAATTGATTTTTGAAATTTCGCAAGAAGGGCACACAGCTTATGATTTGCCAGTTTCTGAAGTAGAAGAGTATGACTTATTATCAGAATTAGGAGAATATGCACGTCAAGAACCTGCGCGTTTGCCAGAAGCTTCTGAACTACAAATTGTACGTCACTATACAGCACTTTCAAACCGTAACTTTGGTGTTGAATCAGGTCCTTATCCATTAGGATCATGTACAATGAAGTATAATCCAAAGATTAACGAAGATGTAGCTGCTATGGATGGCTTTGCGAATATTCATCCTTTACAAGATCCAGACACTATTCAAGGTGCACTACAATTAATGTATGAATTACAAGAATATTTGAAGGAAATCACTCAATTTCCAGCATTAACTTTACAACCAGCTGCAGGTGCTCAAGGTGAGTTAGCAGCAATATTAGCTTTTAAAGCTTATTTTGAATCCATTGGAGAATTGGAGCAACGTCGAGTAATACTAATTCCTGACTCTGCTCACGGAACAAATCCAGCCACAGCTATGGTAGCTGGTTTCGAAACGGTTGAGCTTCCTTCCACTCCAGAAGGGATTATTGATGTCGAGGCAGTGCGTGCTGCTGTAGGGCCAAATATTGCCGGTATTATGATTACAAACCCATCAACAGCTGGTTTGTTTGAAAAAGATGCTAAGGAAATTGTAGATATTGTTCACGAAGCGGGTGGACTTGCTTATTATGATGGTGCAAACTTAAATGCTATTATGGGATTAACTTCTCCAGGTGCAATGGGCTTTGACGCTTGTCACTTGAACTTACATAAGACCTTTACTGGACCTCATGGTGGTGGAGGACCAGGATCAGGACCAATTGGCGTTGTGGATAAATTAGCACCATTTATTCCTGGACCCAATGTGGTAAAAAATGGCGACAAATATGAGCTTGAAACACCTGAGAAATCTTATGGTCGTATCAAAGGAAACTTTGGAAACTTTGGTGTAAACGTTCGTGCTTATACATACATTCGCTCAATGGGAGCTGAAGGATTACGTCGTGCTTCTGAAGATGCTGTTCTTAATGCTAACTATTTACGAGTACGTGTTAATGAATACTTTGATGCACCATTCCCTAACTTCAACAAAAACGACTTTGTATTGGACTTAAGTCGTCACAAGAAAGATTATGGAGTAACAGCTAAAGATGTTGGTAAGCGACTTTTAGACTTTGGTATTCATGCTCCAACAACTTACTTCCCATTGCATGTTAATGAATGTTTAATGGTTGAGCCGACTGAAACAGAATCTAAGCAAGACTTAGATTATGTAGCAGATATCTTAATTAAGATTAATCAAGAGGCTATTAATAATCCTGAAATTGTTCAAACAGCTCCACATAATACACCTGTAAGACGTTTGGATGAAGCAGGAGCTTCTCGTAAGCCAGTTCTAAAATATACTTTTGAGAAACATGAATCAGAATCTGCTGAAGTAGAATAAAAAAATCAAAATCAACTGATCTCGGTCAGTTGATTTTTTGATGGATATAATTTAAAATGTTAAATTGTAACAGCTTCAATTTATTATCATTCATTTCTATATAAACATATTAGAAGGTGGTTTGTCCATGCAAACAGAAAAGGCTATTGAATCCGATATTAATCAACTTTTAGAAAAAATGAAGAAGGGTAAAGTTCGTATAACTCCTCAAAGACGAGCCATCTTAAAAACAATCTTGACAAAAGTCAAGCATCCAAGTGTTGAAGAGATTTACCAGCAAGTTCAACAAGACTATCCACAAATGAGTTTAGCAACAGTTTATAATAATGTTCGTGCTTTTGTGAATGCAGGCATTTTACAAGAGTTGAACATTGATGAAAAAACAAAACACTATGATATTAATGTGCATCCCCACGGACATACAATTTGCGAAGCTTGTGGAAAAATTGAAGATGTTTTTTTAAATCAATTTAATGATATATACACCGAAATAAAAGAGTTAGGTAAATTTAAGGTAAGAGCGATGGAAGTATCCTTTTATGGGTTTTGTCAAGAGTGTTATGAGAAAGAAGCACAAAACAATTAAAGAAAACTGCCAACTTGTTGAATAAGTTGGCAGTTTTTTTGCTATGTACTATCTATATCGTATACCCATTACTTTCTCCATACGAGCCAATGTCTGAGAAGCTGTTTCATTAGCTTTAGTTGCACCTATAGAAAGAATATCATAAAGTTCATCGCTTGCGATTAGCTGATTATAACGCTTTTGAATAGGCTCTAAGACAGATACAACTAAATCAGCTAAGTCTGATTTAAAGCGACCATAACCTAAGTCATGATATTGATTAACGATCTTTTTAATTGGCTGTTCACTTAAGCTTGCGTAAATTTCAATTAAGTTGGATAAACCAGCTTGGTTAGCCGTGTCATAATTAACGACTCCAATTGAATCAGTAACAGCTGATTTAATTTTCTTAATGATTTGACGCGGTTCATCCAACATTGAGATTTTACTTTTTTCATTTTCATCTGATTTGGACATTTTTCGACTTGGGTCTTGCAGACTCATAACTCGCTTACCAGCATTTGGATAAATAGGTTCTGGTTTAACTAATATGTCTTCTCCGTAGCGGTTGTTAAAACGGTCTACAAAATTTCTTGTTAATTCAATATGCTGACGCTGGTCATCACCTACTGGAACATATTTAGCATCATAAAGAACTATATCACCAACCATTAATGCCGGGTAACAAAGTAAGCCAGCACCAACTGATTCTTGTTTAGCAGACTTGTCTTTATATTGTGTCATTCGTTCTAGCTCACCTACGCCAATCTGACAGGTAATGAGCCAAGCAATTTGAGAGTGAGCAGGTACTTCTGATTGTACGAATACTGTGGATTTGTTCGGATCGATACCAATCGCTAAATAAAGGGCAGCTAGTTGCTTAGTTTGTCTTACCAATATTTCAGGGTCCTGTGGGACTGTGATGGCATGTTGATTCACAATACAATAGGTTGCTTGATATTTATCTTGTAAATCAACAAATGATTTCATGGCTCCAATATAGTTTCCAAGAGTAGGTATGGAGGATGGTTGTACACCGGAAAAAATGGTCTCTTTCATGATCTTCCTCTTTCTAATGGCTTATATTTACATTAATAATTATAACCTATCTAAAATTAAATGCTAGCTTTTATGAAAAAAGATTGAGTGTTTTCACAAACTGGCAGTTTTTCATCAGTAATTCTAATAAATGTCACACACTAATCATTGATTATAGTTTGCTTTAAAGCATTTTTGTTGCTATAATTCTATATGTAGTACTAAATACTTTGTGAAACTCACTTATTGTATCGAATAGATTTGATTGTTAAATGATAAAATCTTAAGTTCAATAATTGAATATGTACGTGTCTTTAAGAGAGAAGAATGTTCACAAGAGAGGATGATCTTTTAATGGTAACATTATATGTAACTCCAAGTTGCACGTCATGTAGAAAAGCCCGTTCATGGCTAGAAGAAAATAATATTGCATTCGAAGAGCGCAATATTTTCACTGAACCTTTAACGATAAACGAAATAAAAGGTATTTTGCGTATGACAGAGGAAGGGACAGAGGATATCGTTTCAACTCGGTCAAAAGCCTATTCAGAATTAGATGTAGAAATCAGCGAATTACCTTTAAATGATTTTTTTGAGTTAGTTCAAAATCAACCAGGTTTGTTGCGTCGACCAATTATTTTAGATGATAAACGCATTCAGATTGGTTACAACGAGGATGAAATCAGACGTTTCTTGCCTCGAGAAGTAAGAGCTCGCGCATTGCGTCACGCTCGTGCTTTGGTAAATGAATAAACAAAAATTTGAGCCTTCGGGCTCTTTTTTTGAATAAATAGAATTGCATTGGATAAGCTTGCATAGACAATGTATTTTTGCTAAAATTACGGAACATGACATAATGCTTGGTATGTCTGTTTGTAAGTAGTATAATGGATAAGAAGGTGGAGGTGAATTGCTATGGAAATGGAGCATATAAATGATAACCTAATTAAAGTTCTAATTGGATCTGAGGATCTAGAAGAACGGGGTATCGACTTTTTAGACCTAATAGGGGACCAATCACGGATTGAAAAATTCTTTTACTCAATTTTAGAAGAAGTGGATATTGACCATCATTTTCACGATTCAGAAGCTGTGACATTCCAAGTGATTCCTAACAGCGAAGGCTTAGAATTGTATATTAGCCGTGCCAATGTTGAGGAACTTGATGAGGTTTGGGAAGATGAACTAACGAAGCGTCTTAAAGAACGCAAAGAAATGTCCCTGAAGGAATCCTCTAGTGAAAATATGACCGATTCAACTGCTGAATCGAATCAACAAGTAAGCTCCTCTACTAATAAGAAAACTAAGAAGACGGCGATTGAGTCGATGATGAATTTATTTAATCCTAAGTCTGAGTCAAAAGATGAAGACTTATCACAAGAGCAACCTATTGAAGGAGTCATTCGTTTTAGTTCATTGGATAATTTTTTAAGACTAGCTCGTGAAATACCAAGCGAATTGCTAGTTTCAGATCTATATTATATGAATTCGCATTATTTCTTGATTCTCTATGATTTAGAACGAACAGTAAGTAAAGATAAACTTGCAACTAAGTTATTGACTCTCTTCGAGTTTGGAGAAATATCAATGGTCACTGCATCTGTTCTAGCAGAACACGGTGAGTTATTAAGAAAAGAAGATGCACTCTTCTTCTTTGGAAATCAATTTTAAATCAATTAAACACCTAACCCCCTTTAGATCTGTATTTCAGATTAAAGGGGGGTTATTAATGTACGCGGCAATAAATCAATTTGGTGAGTTAATCTATGCAAAAGAAGCAAAAAAGGATCAGATTTATGTTTGTCCGTACTGCTTAACTAAAGTAGTTTTAATTAATAAAGAAAAAGGGCGTTCTTACTTCCGACATTTAAAAGCTTGTTCATTAGATATTAAAAATGAGGGTACTTATTTAAAATTTGGTTTAAAAGAGACTCACAGAGGAGAAAGTAAAGAACATAAGCAGGCCAAAAATTTATTACGAGATAATTTCCGAAACTTTGGCTATGAATGTGCGCAAGAGGTTATTTTTGAAAAAATAAATCAGATTGCTGATCTTATGGTCGAAGATAGCTCCTGCGCTTGGATAGTTGAGTATCAAAAATCAGTCATTTCATCAATTGATATGGATAAAAGACAAAAAAATTATCAAGCACTCGGTTTTCAAGTTCAATGGTTAATTGATGATTATTATTTTAAACAACGGGGCTTAAGTACATGGGTTCGACGTTGTATCGCATATTCAAAGAAACTTGGTTATCACGTTTGGACTTTAGATTTAAATCAGTACGAATTAAAATGTTATCACCATATACCTTTAGTTTATAGTTTAAATAATTTAGATATTAAGCTTACAAGCTATTCTTATAAAGAAAATTGGCTATTGGCACTTAATGGAAGCTTAAAAGCAAAGAGCGATGTGAAAAATATTTATTTGAAAAGAAGCGAGTCTAGGAGTATTTCTCTAATTGACTATTCTTTTATTATTCAATCAATAAAATCCAATCTTTCTTATCGTGTTTTCTTAAACCAGCTCTACAACTATCAAATTAACTTGGAAGAAATACCCAGATGGGTTTTTAATAATTGGCAGGTGCAAGCGATGAAAGAGCCTGGCTGGCTGATTTGGATTTGGGCCTTTGAATCAATGTTATGGCTGAATAGAAATTTGAAAATCAACCCTGAAGGAGAGGGGTTAAACTTTTCTTCCTTTTCCTCGAGGATGAATGAACATTTAGATAACAACCACTTTAGTATGTTTCACTTTCCTTTAATGGGCCAATCTAAAACTATATTAGAAGAAACTTTATATATTCTTTATTATGTTCTAAAAAGATTAATGGAGTAAAAACGATTTGTTAGAGAGTCAGAAAAAATTTTTTTAAATCATCTAATTAATTAATGATACCGTTCCCATTTAGGATCTAATTATGATAAACTAAGATTATCATAAGAAAAGGGAGTAATGTTATGTCTACACATAAAGCACGTAAGCGTTCTGAGATAGAAGAAAAATATACCTGGGATTTGTCATCCATGTATAAAGACCAAGAAGCTTTTGAATCGGATTTTACAAAGGCTCAACAAATGATTGGTGATTTGAAGGACTTAGAGGGCACGCTAGGTCGAAGTGCAGATCAGCTTGTTAAAGCGATTGAAACGATGAAAGAAACTGAGAGAATCGTTGAAAACTTATATGTTTATAGTCACTTAATCAGTGATCAAGATCAAACCGTTTCTGCTTCACAAAGCTTACAAGCGCGTACATTGCAATTAATTACTGAATTTGATGGAGCTACAGCTTTCTTTGATCCTGAGCTTTTAGCGATTGATGAGGAGAAACTACAGGAATTTATTAAGACCAATGAGTCATTAAAAAAATACCGTCAGTTTCTAGATAATGCAGTACGTTTTCGCCCACACACTTTAAGCCATGCAGAAGAGCTTTTGTTGGCTAAAGCGGGTGAAATTTTTGCCACACCAAGCAAAACATTTGGCTTATTGACTGATGCCGATTTGAGGTTTCCTACTATCAAGGATGAAGAAGGCCATGAAGTAGAGTTAACGCACTCGGTTTATGGAAAGATGCTTGAATCTTCTGACCGTCGCGTTAGAAAAGAAACTTTCCAAAAATATTATAGTATTTTCGACCAATTTAAAAATACATATGCTAGCTTAATTTCTAGTCAAATGAAAGCTCATAATTATCAAGCAAAAGTACGTCACTTTGACTCTGCTCGACAAGCTGCTCTTTTCCAAAACAATGTGCCAGAGTCAGTGTATGATACATTGTTAGAGGCTGTTCATTCACGTTTAAATCTTTTACATCGTTATGTAGCACTTCGTAAAGACTTACTAGGTGTTGAAGATTTAGAAATGTACGATATGTATACACCTTTATTAGGTGAAGCTCCAATTAAAGTGACTTATGAAGAGGCGCAGTCGATTATTTTGGAAGCTGTAAAACCAATGGGTGAAGACTATGTGGCAATAATGAAGGAAGCTTTTGCTGACCGTTGGATTGACCTTTATGAAAATATCGGTAAACGATCAGGAGCTTATTCTTCAGGAACCTATGATTCTAAGCCATATATTTTAATGAACTGGCAAGACTCAATTAATCACCTTTATACCTTAATTCATGAGCTAGGGCATTCTGCACACTCATACTTAAGTCGCAATAACCAAGAGCATATCTATTCTGGTTATTCTATTTTCTTAGCAGAAATTGCGTCGACTACTAATGAAAACTTATTAACTTATTACTTATTAGACAAATATAAAGATCCCGAAATTCGTCTATTCATCTTAAATCATTTCTTAGACGGAGCTAAAGGTACCGTCTTCCGACAAACACAGTTTGCTGAATTTGAACACTTTATGCATACTGCAGATGCTGAAGGCACACCTTTAACACAGGAGTTTCTTTCAGAAAATTATCGTGAGTTAAATGCTAAATACTACGGGGAGGCAGTTAATTCAGATTCTGAGATTGTGCTAGAGTGGTCACGTATTCCTCACTTCTACTATAATTATTATGTTTTTCAATATGCCACAGGATTCTCGGCAGCAACTTACTTTGCAGCTAAAATCTATCAAGGAGATAAAGAAGCTTTAGAGAATTACAAAGGTTTCTTAAAGTCAGGGTCTTCTAAATATGCTGTAGATACTATGAAAGACGCTGGCTTAGATATGACTCAAGCAAATTATATTTTAGCGACGCTTGATGTTTTTGAAGAAAGGCTCGATGAGTTTGAGTCAATCTTGAAAGAACACCGTTCATAATCAGAAAAGTTTTAAATAAATACCCCCCTCAATAGACGAATACCTATTGAGGGGGTTGTGTGTTTAGCAAGCTATTATTTTTTTGTGGGAAATAGGCCTCTAAGCGATAGATTGGGTGACCTTTGGCTGAGAATTTTTCCTCGTATTCAGTTTGTATGTTTCCTTGAAAATCGCTATGATGAAGATCTAACCATACTTGACGAAAAACGAAACCATATTGACTCATAGAAGCTAAAGAATACTGAAAGAGACTCATATTATCTGTCTTGAAATGAATATCCCCATCAAGTTTTAAAATTGTTTGGTATTGGCTTAAAAATTTAGGGGAAGTTAAACGTCGTTTAGTATGACGAGCCTTGGGCCAAGGATCAGAAAAGTTAAGATATACACGGTTGACTTCTCCATCACTAAAGAAATGGTTCAAATCGCCACCGTGGGCATTAATAATTTGTAAATTTTCTAGTTGGGTATTTAGTTGTAAATCCAGAATAGAAACAGCTACTGAAGTTTGTAATTCGATGGCAATATAGTTGATGTTAGGATGGGCTTTAGCCATTTCAACTATAAATTGTCCTTTACCTGATCCAACTTCAATATGAATGGGTTGATTTTTAGCAAAACGCTTTTGCCATTCCCCCTTAAAGTCTTGGGGATTTTGAGTAACATATTTTGGATAGGCCTTTAATTTATCAGCGGCCCATGGTTTATGACGTAATCTCATAGTCTCTCCTTTTTAATTTTCATAGATGTTTTTTAGCAAAACAACAGTTTCATTGACTTGATAATGACGATCTTCTGCATAATATTCTTTAATCAGATTAAGGCAAGCTAGGAGACTGTACCATTTTACCCGTTTTTGAAAGGAGTCAGTAATAGGAAATTCATAGAGATTAAACCATTGCATCCATTCTGTAGGTGAAAAATAATGACAAAGTAGATAGCAGATATCAAATAGTGGATCAGCAATTTTAACATTATCCCAATCGACTAAGTATAAATGTTGGTCATTTGTTAACAAAAAGTTATTATGATTAAGATCTCCGTGACAGATGCAGTAGTCTATCTCTAAAAAATCTCGATCAATCATGTGCTCCATCTGCTGGATAATATGATTAAAATAGCTGTGAAACTTTAATGAATGGGGTAGACCTTGATAATAATCCTTTATTAAATCTAGAGGAGACGACTCCTGAGCTTTTGCGCGTTTGAGTAGATTCAAAAGAGAATCGTTTTGGTGGATAGAGCGGATCAAATCAATGACTTCTTGGTTAGCCATATCCTGTTTATTTAATAATTGACCCTCCTCCCATTCTTGAGCAGTTAATATGTCTCCCGTATAAGTTCTTTGAGTCCATTTTAGTTTAGGGGTAATACCTTCAGCAGCTAAAGCAGCGATAAAGGGCGAGGTGTTACGTTTAAAAAAGACTTTTTCGTCTTTACTGACGCCCATATAAGCTTGACCAGTGTTTCCGCTCAATGGGGTTATTTGCCATTCTTCACTATCATGGTACATAACCTCGCTCCTTTCATTAAAGTGATACTCTTTATTCTAACATGCTAATCTTTTAGGTCAACAGCTTTTATTTTTGATTATAAATAATAATATATAGATTATTTTAAAAGTATAAATGGATTAGTAAAATTTGAACATAAGAAAAAGCACCTTAAAGTGCTTAGAAAATGTATGTAAGTTAAGCTTCGAAGGTATTTAAAATTTCTCCAGTATAGATATCTGCAACAAAGTGGTAGTGAACGATCTGGTCATTTTCCTTACGTGAGATGCCTCCTGTGTATACCAATGGACGGGAATTGTAGGTAGTATATTCAATAGGGTCATAATCGATCCAAGAACCTGTGATTTCTCCTTCAAGCGCGAAGGCTTCACGAATACTTTCTAATACCTTACCAGCGTTTAAGGGGCGATTTTCCTTATATAATAGCGTACCTGCAGCACCAATAACAATTCCAGATATCAACACAATTGTTCCTAGTAAGCTGTAATTTTTGTTTTGAGACATATCTTTCCTCCTATTTGTGATAAGTAATCTAACTTCTTATCGCTTTTGAAACTTATCTTGATCATACCATAAATTTTATTTAAAGAATACTTTTCAAACTTGTACGCCAATTGCTTTTAAAGTATTTTTGTGACAGAATAAAAGGAGAATAATAAGTCAAATAAAGATGAGGAGGGTGTGGCTTAGCCACAAATTTTATGAACGATCAAACTTTTGCCTTAATAAAAAAGTTAACTGAATTACAAGGAATCTCAGGTCACGAAAAACGTGTTAGAGACTTCATGCATCAAGAAATGTCTCCGCTTGTTGATGAAATACATCAGTCTAGTTTAGGAAATATCTTTGGTATCAAACATAGTAAGAAAGAGGGAGCACCTCGTTTAATGGTGGCAGCGCATATGGATGAAGTGGGCTTTATGGTTCGTGAAATTACCGATCGAGGCCTTTTCAGAGTAGTCCCAATTGGTGGATGGAACCCTTATGTGATTTCAGCCCAACGCTTTACGTTGCAAACTAAAAAAGGCGATTATCCGATTGTATCTGGAGCAGTTCCTCCTCATCTCTTAAGAGAAAAAGGCGCTAAATCACAGCTTAAGGCTGATTCTATTCTTTTTGATGCAGGATTTACTTCTAAGGAAGAAGCAGAAGAATTTGGAGTGAGATTAGGCGATCCAATTGTACCCCAAGTGGAAACTATTAAGACAGCAAACGGTAAATCAATTCTGTCTAAAGCATGGGATAACCGTTATGGATGTACAGTTGTATTAGAAACGCTTCGTGAAATTCAAAATGAAGAACTCAATAATGAATTAATTATTGGAGCAAGTGTTCAAGAAGAAGTTGGTTTAAGAGGTATTAGAGGGGGCGTTCATGAATTCCAACCGGATCTTTTTGTAGCGGTGGACTGTTCACCAGCAAATGATATTGAAAAAGCGACTCAAAGTGAAGGGCAATTAGGTGGAGGGTTCTTACTGAGAATCCAAGATCCTGGTATGATTACTCACAAAGGCTTGCGCGAGTATATTGAAGATACTGCAAACACCCATAATATTCCCTACCAATGTTTCTTCTCTAAAGGTGGTACTGATGCTGGAGCTGCTCATACTATGAATAAGGGTGTTCCTAGTGCAGTGATTGGAGTTCCAGCACGTTATATTCACGGCCATCAAACTTTATTTACTATCTCAGATTATGAAGCAGCCAAAGAAATGCTCTTGCATTTAGTACGTAATTTTGATCGCACGACTTATGAAACGATTATTAAATCATAAAAGGAGCAATTAAATGAAAAGTTTAGCATTTTATAATAAAGAAGGAATTGGCGATGTACTTCTTTTAACTAATGGAATAACGGATGAAGATCATCTCAGCTACGAACGCAAAGGGGATGTTACCATAATTAGAGATCAGACAAATGATCAAGTGATGGGTATTAATATTCATCGTTTATCTAAGCATTTTAAAGTGGAGGGTCAAGGTCTTGTTAAATTAAATAAAGAACAAGAAATGCTGGTTAAAAACCTCATTAAAGAGGCAGGCTTTGATTTAGAGGTCGAAATCGATCGAGAAGAAAAATTTGTGGTTGGATTCGTTGAAGAATGTCAAGCTCACGAAGATTCTGACCATTTAAATATTACTCAAACACGAGTGAGCGAAGATGAAGTCTTACAAATTGTTTGTGGAGCAGCTAATATTGCGCAGGGTCAAAAAGTTTTAGTGGCCAAATCAGGTGCAGTGATGCCTTCGGGCGCAATTATATGGCCTGGTGAATTACGAGGCGTTCCTTCTAGAGGTATGATTTGTTCTACCCGAGAGCTTGGTTTAGAAGATATTCAAAATGATCCAGGCATCTGGGTATTGCCGAATCATTTTGAAGTAGGAACAAGTTTAGCAGAAGTAATTCAAAGCTATTAATTTAGAGAAAAATCACAAAGGAGATCGCTATGACTTCTGAATATAAAGGTCCAGCTTTCAAAAAAGGTCATCACTTAGCTGGAAACAAGAAAAGAAAATTTCATCTTGGTATGGGGAGTCATCGTAGTTCTGAACACGCTTTAGAAGAGCCCGCTTTTAAAAAGGTTCAAAAGAAGATAGAATCTAATAGAATGTCAGATAGACCTTCTGATCGGTGGTTTGAATCCGGTTCAGGAATATTAGAAAGCTTTTCAGACAAACCACTATCATCCTCTTATCAAACAGCTTATGGACGGGAAGCAAAGCATTACCGACTTGAAAAAGCTAGTCAAGCCATGCAAAGCAAGAAAACTTTAGATGAACAGTTTGAAAATGAGCCAAATGAGACAAAGTTTTCTTATGCTTATGATATTCCTTTCTTGCATAATAAAGATTATCGTAGGAATAATATGGAAAACAAATTGCAAAAGGATTATAATAACTCATTGTCTACAAGCGAAAGAGAAAAAACTAAACAAGGCAATCAAGTAATAGAAGAACGTTTAGCCAATATTGATCATTCCTTGAAAGCAGTTCAACGGATGCAAGAAGGGCATCAAGAGTGTTGGACTATGAAAAAAGTTGACCGTCAGATACTCAAACGTTTAGTGAAAGACAAGCAATCCTTTCTCTTGTTTACTAAGGAGGATAATGAATAATGTTAGATAAAAATACTGTTTATCACTTTGTGGGAATAAAAGGCTCTGGTATGTCTGCCCTTGCTTTGGTTTTACATGGTGAAGGATACCATGTACAAGGCAGTGATGTAGCTACTTATTTCTTTACACAACAAGAATTAGAAAATCAATCCATCAAAATTCTAGAATTTTCAGCCGATAATATCCAAGCGAGGCAAACGATTATAGCAGGCAATGCATTTAATGATGAACACCCTGAGTTAGTGAAAGCGAGAGAATTAGGTCTACCTATTTATCGCTACCATACCTTTATTGGTGACTTATTAAAACAATACACTTCAATTGCTGTCACAGGTTCACACGGTAAGACTTCTACGACTGGTTTGCTGGCCCATACTTTAAAAAAACTAGCTCCTCTTTCTTATCTCATTGGTGATGGTACGGGTTTTGGCGATGAAGAATCTACCTATTTTGCCTTAGAGGCTTGTGAATATCGCCGTCATTTCATGGCCTATCAACCTGATTATGCGATTATCACCAATATTGATTTCGACCATCCAGACTATTATCAATCCATTGAAGATGTCTTTTCAGCCTTTAATGACTTTAGCCACCAAGCAAAAAAAGGAATTATCGCTTGGGGGGATGACCCATTTTTATCTAAATTGCAATCAAATGTTCCTGTCTATCGCTATGGCCTCAATGATAACCAAGAGTTTTATACTGATAATATTCAACGTACGCCAAAAGGCTCTGATTTTGACGTATATATTAAAGGAGAAAAATTTGGACACTTTCACCTTCCTGCTTATGGCGAGCATAATATTTTAAATGCCTTAGCGGTTATTACCTTACTCTATTTAGAAGGATTTAAGGCTAAAGACATTGCTGAACAAATGGCAAGCTTTCAGGGGGTAAAGCGTCGTTTTTCAGTAAGACAAGTTGAAGATTTAATTATTATTGATGACTATGCCCACCATCCAAGTGAGATAAAAGCAACAATTGATGCGGCTCAACAAAAATATCCTAATCGACGGGTAGTAGCAATCTTTCAACCCCATACTTTCAGTCGTACCGTAGCTTTGCTTAATGAATTTGCTGAAGCTTTATCAATTGCAGATCATGTTCATTTAGTTGATATTTTTACTTCAGCTAGAGAACAATCAGGTGATGTCAAAATTGAAGATTTAGCTAGAATGATTAATGAAAAAGTTGAAATTATTTCGAAAGATCATCTTTCACCGCTTATGGATTACAAAGATGAAGTCCTTTTATTCATGGGAGCGGGAGATATCGACCATTTAGCTCGTCAATTTGAAACAGCCTATGCGAGTCTTCATGTAAAAAATTTATAATGTAATTTGATTCTTAAAGCCAGCGAATTCGTTGGCTTTTTGCATAAATAAAGGAGTGACATAATGTCAAAACGTACCATACTTTTAATTGATGGATCGAGTTTAGCCTTTCGTTCTTTCTTTTCAATCCTTGATATTGAACGTTTTAAAAATCGATCAGGTCTTCATACTAATGCTCTTTTCACTTTTAAGAGAATGTTAGATAATGTCTTGAGTCAATTTAAGCCAACCCATGTTTTAGTGGCATTTGATAAGAGTGGTGGCACTTTTCGGACAGAAAAATATCAAGACTATAAAAGTGGACGCCAAAAGACACCTACTGAATTCAAAGAGCAGATTCCATATTTTCGTGTGCTGTTAGAAGCCTATGGTATTAAACATTATTCTTTAAGTAATTATGAAGCGGATGATATTATAGGAACTCTTGCTTATCAAGCAGGCCAAGCAGATCAAGTTATTGTCCTATCTGGAGATAAAGATTTAACTCAATTAGCCAGTGATAAAACAACTGTGTATATTACGCGTAAAGGTGTTTCTGACCTAGAAGCATACACCCCTCAATCAATCCAAGAAAAATGGGGGATTGAGCCTTTACAAATTATTGACATGAAAGGTCTTATGGGGGATTCATCTGATAATTACCCAGGTATTACTAGAGTGGGTGAGAAGACAGCACTTAAATTACTTCATCAGTTTGGTTCAGTAGAAGCCATGTATGATCGCTTAGATGAGTTAAAAGCTTCTAAAATGAAAGAAAACATTATTAATGATGAAGCTAATGCAAGGATGAGTAAAGATTTAGCTCGTATTCTTCATGATGCACCGATAGAATTGACAATTGAGGAGACTCTTTTGCACCAACCAGATTACCAAGCTTTAGCTGAGTTCTATCGTCAAATGGACTTTCAAACCTTCTTGAAAGACTTGCAAGTTGAGCAAGGGGAGTCGAGTACGATTAATCAAGCAGCAGAAGATTTACCTGAAATTTCCATCCAAGTAATCGATTCAGCAGACCGGATTGAACCCACTATCTTACCTGATCAAGCAGTGTATTACAGTGAAATCTTACAGGACAATTATCACTTTGCCCCTATTAAAGCGGTCGCTTGGTTAGATTTTAAACAAAATCAATTGTACATCCTTCCTGAAGACTTAGCTTTTAGCAGTCAAGTTTTTAAAGAGTGGTTAACTAACGAAGACAAGCAAAAAATCTTTTTTGATTATAAACGTGAAGCGGTCATAGCTTCCCGTTACGATACACAAATTAATGGCATAATGATGGATGTTTTGATTGCCACTTATTTAATTGATACAAAAAACAACCAAGAACTTGCGGATGTGGCGAATCTTTTAAATCTGCCAGTGACAGTGCAATACGATGAAACGATCTATGGTAAGGGAGCAAAAAGAGCTTTACCTGAAAATAAGGATCAGTTTTACCAACATTTAGCCAATAAATTACAAACTCTAAAAGCAGTTCAACAACCATTAGAAAATCGTTTAGAAGAACTAGAGATGACAGACCTCTATCATGAAATAGAGTTACCTTTGGCTCAAACCTTAGCCAAGATTGAAATCGGTGGCATAAAGGTTGATCGTTCAACTCTAGATGAAAAAAATGAGCAAGTTCTAATTCGTATGCAAAAAATGGAAGAAGAAATTCATAACATGGCTGGCTCAACTTTCAATGTGAATTCTCCTAAACAATTGGGTATTGTTCTTTTTGAAGATTTAGGCTTGCCTATTATCAAGAAAACAAAAACCGGGTATTCTACAGCAGCTGATGTTTTGGAAAAGTTGAAAGACAAGCATCCCATTGTCCCAGCTATTTTAGCCTATCGACAGATTGCAAAATTACAGTCGACCTATTTAGCAGGGCTTCCACCCTATATTAAAGAAGATGGTAAGATTCACACACGCTTTGTCCAAACTTTAACTCAAACAGGACGTCTTTCATCCACTGATCCTAACTTACAAAACATACCAATCCGAATCGAAGAAGGACGGCTAGTGCGTCAAGCTTTTGTACCAAGCAAGAAGGGCTGGAAGTTATTTGGGGCGGATTATTCACAAATTGAATTACGCGTTTTAGCTCATATTTCGCAAGATCAACACATGCAAGAAGCGTTTAGAAATAATGAAGATATCCACTCTGCTACGGCTAGAAGAGTCTTTAACCTAGAAGATGATCAGGCAGTAGATGCAGACCACCGTCGCCAAGCCAAGGCAGTTAACTTTGGAATAGTATATGGAATTTCTGATTATGGTTTATCACAAAATTTAAACATTACCCGTAAAAAAGCCAAGGCTTTTATTGATCGTTACTTTGAAATGTTTCCGGGCATCAAAACATTTATGGAAACGATTGTGGAAGAAGCTAAAGAAAGAGGCTATGTAAAAACACTCTTCAATCGCCGGCGTTATTTACCGGATATTCACGCTACCAATTTTAATGTTCGTTCCTTTGCAGAACGAACTGCTATGAACTCGCCAATTCAAGGAAGTGCGGCTGATATTATTAAAGTTGCCATGGTTAATTTAGATCAGCGCTTGAAAGAGGAAGACCTTCAATCACGCATGATTTTACAGATACATGACGAATTGATCCTTGAAGGACCAGAAGAAGAAATGTCGATCTTAGAAAAAATAGTTCCACAAGTGATGGAGGAGGCTGCTGATTTGAGTGTTCCACTAAAAGTAGACTATCATTATGGAGATTCTTGGTTGGAGCTTAAATAAATAGAAATAAACTCACAACAAAATGTCTTAGAACTTGAAAATTCTTAAGAATTTAACTTGTGAGTTTTTGATTTATCATATGTAAAAGTTTACTAATTTTTGTTATATTGAGAAACTTAAATTTTTCATTGACGCACTTTTAAAATTAATATAAAATAAAACTAGCCACTTTGAAAGCGTTATCAAACAGTGGTAAAATAAAAGGAGGTTTTTTATGATTACGAATGGATTTCACTTTATCGCCTTCATGTTACTTTTCATAGGTGTAATGGTTTGGCTTGAAAGCAAGTATAAGGATTCGAAGTTCTTTACTTATGTACCAGCACTGATAATAGTTTATTTTGGAACGATGTTATTTTCAACCTTTGGTTTTTGGCAAGGGGAGGAAGTCTTGGGTGCAAGGGGAGCGATTAAGGATGCTATTCTTCCAGCTATGATCTTTCTAATGCTTCTAAGAGCTGATTTAAGAGATATTGCCAAGTTAGGCTGGAAAATGATCCTATCATTTTTCTCAGCAACAATCACGATTACAATAGGCTTTGTAATCGCTTTCACCCTATTCAAAGGCATCCTATCGCCGGATGCTCCGCTCACGCTTGGTGCCTTAGCAGGTAGTTGGGTAGGTGGCGTCCAAAATATGTCTGCTGTTATGGAATCATTAAATCTTAATAGTGAAAGTATGGGATACACTCTTTTGATTGATTCGATTGATTATTCAATGTGGATAATGTTCTTGTTAGCTATGGTACCTTTTGCTAAAAAGTTTAATAAATGGACCAAGGCTGACACCTCTGTCATAGATAAAGTGAATGAAAATTTAACTATTAAATTTGATAAAATTAGCACAGCCATTGAGCATCATCATATTCTACTGTTATTAGGTTTAGCTTTTAGTTTTACTGCCCTAGCACAAACGATAGCTGGCTACTTACCTGGTAACTTTGAAACAGGCTGGACAATCATTATCGTTACTTTTATTGGTTTAGCGTGCGCTATGACACCTTTAGGTAAGATTCCGGGTGCCCCACAGCTATCTAATGTTTTGTTATATTTATTAATTGGTTTAATTGCAGCTACTTCAAATTTTGCCGAATTAACCCAAGCCCCAGCTTATATTTTAACTGGTTTTGTTATTTTGTTAGTTCACGGCATATTAATGTTAATTATAGCTAAGCTTTTTAAGTTGGATTTATTCACATGTGGGGTGGCTTCATTAGCTAATATAGGTGGAGTAGCATCTGCACCAGTTTTAGCAGCGGCTTATTCTCAATCTTTAGTGCCTATTGCTGTATTAATGGCCTTAATAGGTGTAAGTACGGGAACATTTATTGGAATACTAATTTCAAATCTTTTAGCATTTTTAGCTTAAAATCTTTAAAAACTGTATCTTTTAAGATGTGACAACAATAGACGATTGTTTGAATGATATTTTATCTGTCTACTTGACAGGGGGCATATCAGAAATTCAATCGTCTTTTTTGTGTCCTTATTAAGACAAAATCTTTAAAATAGCTTGAAGCTTCTAAGCTAGGATGAAAGTCCCCCCCTCTTAGTATATAATAATTGGTGTACATAAAAGAAAAGGACGGAAATTATGATAAAATTAATGAAGCAAATCACTCGTTTTGTTTTTGTTGGAGGGACAGCGACCCTACTAGATATGGGGATCCTCTATTTGCTTAATTATCAATTTGGTGTTAATCACCATATTGCCGCAACCATTGCTTTTGTAGTAGCTACCTTTTATAACTATTACCTGTCTATGAAATTTGTTTTTAAAAGTAAGTTTGAAGCAGGAGAACGACATAAAGAATTTCTGGCTTTTTTCATTTTAAGTGTTATCGGATTGCTAATCACCCTAATCGGCTTGGTAATCTTTGTAGATTGGCTCAAGTGGGATGTAATGATTTCTAAGGTGCTGATCGGTATTGTTGTGATGATTTTTAATTTCGTGACACGTAAAATTTATTTTGAAGGGGAGGCAGACCTACATTGAAAATAACAATTTTGATTCCCTTTTATAATGAAGAAGAAATGATCGAAAAGACTCACCAAGTTTTAAGTAAAGAATTGAAAACAATGGTTGAGTTCGAATTTGAATTACTTTATGTGAATGATGGCTCCTCCGATCACACCTTAGAATTGATGCGAAAAATTGCTGAACAAGATGAGCGAGTTAAATACCTTTCATTTAGTCGCAATTTTGGTAAGGAGGCTGCAATGTTAGCGGGCTTTGATCATGCCAGTGGCGAAGCAGTTATTATTATGGATGGAGATTTACAAAATCCGCCATATTTAATTAAAGAAATGATTGCTAAATATCAAGAAGGCTATGATGTGGTGAATGCCAAGCGAAGTCGAGATGGCGAACGAAAAACAACCAGTTTTTTTGCAAAAATCTTTTATAAAGTTGCCAACACCATGATGGATGTCGAATTGACGGATGGTGTTTCGGATTTTCGTCTGTTATCACGGCCAGCCATTAATGCTATTATCTCATTAAGAGAGTATAATCGTTTTTCTAAAGGATTATTTTCTTGGATAGGTTTTAAGGAAACGGTCATTGAATATGAAAATGAATTACGACAAGCAGGACAAACAAAATGGTCATTCAAAAAGTCTTTAAACTACGCTTTAGATGGAATCCTATCCTTTTCTAATCATCCCTTAAGAATGATTTTTGGCTTAGGTTTAACTTGTATTGCAATTGCCGGACTCTATATTATATGGTTACTTTTTAACTACTTTAGTGATCCGAGTCAAGCAGTATCAGGTTACTTCACCACTATTTTTACAATTGTATTTTTTGGAGGCGTTCAATTAGTCTCCATTGGGGTTTTAGGTGAATATATTGGTAAAATATTCTATGAGGTAAAGGGAAGGCCTCATTATATTATTGAAGAAAGCAATATTAAGAAGGGGGACCAGGAATGAAGAAAAAAACATGGATTTATGGAATGAGCGGCTTGGCTCCTTTGGCCTTAATGCTAGTAGGGTGGTTTATTAATGATTTCTTTCCTTTTGGAGAAAAGTCTTTCTTAGCTATCGACTTTAATCAGCAATTTATTGATTTATATATATTTATGCGAAATTCTTTTTATTCAGGTGATTTTGGCGCTTTGTTTTATTCTTTTACCAAATCAATTGGAGGAAATATGATTGGGGCTTGGGCTTATTACTTAATGAGTCCTTTCAATATATTTTATTTAATTTTACCCATGAAATGGATAACCTATGCTATATTTTTATCGGTATGGTTGCGGTATGGGGCTATGGGCTTATCCATGGCTTATTATCTTATTAAACGCCATGGTGGCCAAAAAAGACCTTATTTGACTTTGATTTTGGCTACCACCTATGCCTTGAATGGTTTCGCTGTGTCTTATCAAATGACACCTATTTTTATGGATGCATTATGGCTAATGCCTCTGCTGCTTGTAGCGCTAGAAAATGTACTGGATGGTAAAAAGCCTTACACCTACATTTTTCTTTTGGCTTCGACTATGATCATTCAATATTATATGGGCTATATGATTTGCTTGTTTATTTTATTCTATAGTTTTTATTATTTGTTTGTTCAATATTACCAAGTACATAAAGACCATTATTTTAAATTTTTAGGACAAAATGTTGTTCGCTTAGGTATGTTTTCTCTAATAGGAATTGGACTGTCAGCTCTATTATTAGTGCCTAACATTTATAACTTACTCTTTTCAAAAGCTGCTTTGGAATCGACTCTATCTTTTGATTGGGAATTACAAATAAATCCATTAGATATCTTTGCTAAGTTAATGATAGGGGCTTTTGATAATGAGTCATGGTCTGCGGGACCGAACTTACCCAACATATATGTTGGGTCCTTAGCTATGGTGGGGGTAATCAGTTATTTCCTATCGAAAACAATTAAAACCAGCCATAAATGGGCGAGCGCTACTGTTTTAACTATCTTCTTCTTTTCTATGACCCATGAATTCACTAGCAAGATTTGGCATATGGGACAAAATCCAGCAGGCTTTTTCTATCGTTTTTCTTGGATTCTAGTCTTTTTCCTTATCTTATTAGCTTATCAAGGACTCAAGGATAAAGTGATTGAAAGCCAGGAAGTTTTCATTGGAATAGCTATTGCCCTCTTAATTCAGTCTGTAGTGATGGTCAAGGAATATTCTTTCCTGACTCCTGAACAAAGACAAGCTTCCGCCTTTATTTTTGGGCTAATGTGGTTGGTTCTTTATTTAGTAAAACAGCCTCACTTTAAATGGCTGCTAGTTTTATTATTAAGTTTTGGAGAGTTAAGTGCCAATGCCTATCTTTCCCAGGGAAGACTAAATCATAACAATGCTTTTAAATTTGAAAATGCACTGGATGTCATTGACGAATCTATTGATAAAATTCGTCCAGACAAAAGCGATTTTTACCGTATCTCTAAAACATTCTATCGGTCTAAAAATGATCCGATGACTTTTAGTTATCCTGGAATGACAACCTTCACCTCTAGTTTAGAAGGCTCTACACGAGATTTGTTCGAAGAACTAGGGAATTCAGCGATTGATGCATCTATTTATTATTATGGTACTCCTTTAACTGATGCTCTATTCGGAGTGAAGTATTTTGTAAATAATGAACCCTTTTCAAGTGATGATCAAGCTGTTATTGATCAGACTTATATTTTTCCAACGGATGTGACACGCCTAGATATTACTAATGAGGCGAATAAGGTAGATGAAACCGATCGATTTACCATTTTCCAAACGCCTAAAACATTGCCGATTGCTTTTGGAGTAAGTAATCAGTTGGCTCAATTGAATTTAATTGAAAACCGACCGATCGCTAACCAAAATGCGATTGCTCAAGCTCTCCTATCAGATGATACAGAAATTTTCAAACTGGTTGAGACCGAGGTGACTTTAACCAACTTAATTCATGGAGCGACACAATCAGGAGGTCAAATCTTTTCTCGTGAAGATAATACACTGGATGGTTCAATGAAGTTGATTTTTACGCCAACTACTGATGATTCCTACTTTGTCGATATTCCGCGCAGTTTATCAACCTATAAGGGAGAAGTCGACATTTTATTAAATGGACAGAATTACGATTATCGCTCTAAATTCGGAGCCAATCAAGTCTTTAATATTGCCCATCAAGCCAAAGGTCAAGAACAAGAGTTGGAGATCATTATTAAGGCTGACCGACAATTCAATTTGACAGATCTGAAGATTTACCAAATGGATCAAAATAAGGTTAACCAAATAATCGAAGACCGGCAGTCAGAGGCCATACAAATAGAAGAGTGGGGCTCCAACTATGTGAGAGGTTCGATTACAATTAAAGATAGCCCTTGGGTGTTTACTTCTATTCCGTACGACCAAGGATGGCAAGTGAAGGTCGATGGAGAACTTGTAGAAGACGAAAAAATATGGGATTCTCTTTTGGCCTTTCAAGTAGAAGCTGGCGAACATCAACTTGAAATGATCTTTCAGCCGAGAGGCCTTTTATTGGGAGCAGGCATTACTAGTTTGTCTGCCTTAAGTTTAATTGCTTGGGCTCTTCTAGAGCAAAAGTACGGCAAGTTCTTAATGTTTCATCGAAATGGTGAGTCGTTAAATAAACGACAAATTGGTCGCTCAGCCAAAAAGTCTCCTACTGACCAGCAGGTTGAAAGGTTCAAAATTACAAAAGATCCAACGAATGACATTAAAGTAGAGGAGTAAATTTCAAGATGAGTCAGAAAAAATCTTTAATTATTTCTTGGTCACTTGGCTTTCACTTTCTATCAGCTTATCTAATAACGGCGATTTTAAACATTATGATGTGTCCTGAACTCAATGTTTTGGTCATTCTGGATAATCAAGTGTCCATATTTTCTTTTTTAAGTATGCTTGTTTTAGTTTTTTCACTTTTATTAGCGGGCGATTTTCATTTTTCAAGAGAAGATTTAAGAGGAGAATTTTTTACTATTGTCTTAGTAATATTTTGTCTATTCTTTACATGGCAAAACTCATCCTTAGTAATCGTCTTGGGTGTGTTTTTTCTTTTAATGACCTACTATTGCTATCTCTTTTTCAATAGACTTAAGAAACAATTCATTGTATTGGGAGGAGCTTTTATCTTAGCGATACGCTTCATTTATCTGGCTGTTTTTTTGAATGAAGAAACATTTGTAACAAATAGTTCATCAATGGATAAAAAATTATTAATCTTATTTATTTTAAGTGCTATTTTAGCTTACTTCTTAACTCGTGGAAGTCTTCTGGAACGATTAAATTTAAGAATGAGGTCAGGGAGTTTATGGGCAATATTCTTTCTGTCCATTATATTGTATGCATCAACAGTTGGCTTATGGGTAATTGCTAGAGTTTTAGTCTATGCTTCACCGACTTATGATATGGGCATTTTTTCGCAGATGTTTGAGAGTATGGCGAATGGGATGGGGCCTATTACAACTTTAGAAAGAGGAGAAAAGTTGTCACATTTTGCAGTGCATCTCTCTCCTATTCATTATTTAATTCTGCCTGTTTATTGGCTATTACCGAGTCCTTTGACTATTCAAGCGCTTCAAGTTCTCATTGTAATGTCAGGAGTCATACCTTTATATTTAATACTTAATCAGTTAAAGTGGAGTGTGAAGTATCGAATTGTCTTTCTTTTGCTCTATTTATGGATGCCATCATTGACTAGCGGTCAATTCTATGACTATCATGAAAATTGTTTTTTAGCACCATTAGTTTTATGGTTAATTTATGCCGACTTCAGTCAATCGAGCTGGAAGATGGCGGTAGCAACCCTATTATTATTAGCAGTCAAAGAAGATGCGATTGTTTATGTAATAAGTATCGGGGCTTTCTTTTTATTACAAAATCTTTGGCCCCAAACGTCTAAGGTAAAAAAAGTAATACTGGGGCTTCAGATTATTATACCAATAGCTTATTTTTTCTTTGCTATTACTTGGTTAAGACACTTTGGCACTGGGGCAATGACTAGTCGCTTTGCCAATTTTATGCTGACAGACCAAGAGGGTTTAATCCATGCGGTCTTTAATGCCATAAAAAACCCCGCATTCACATTAGCAAGTATTTTTACTTATGAAAAGTTAAAGTATCTCTTGATTATTTTTGCAAGCCAGGCCTTCTTACCCTTGCTACAAGTTTCATGGCGCCCGTATATTTTATTGTTACCCCTTTTGGTCATCAATCTTGTCAGTGACTGGCCTTATCAAGTCGACTTATTTAAACAATATCACTTTGGGTCGAGCACGCTTATTCTTTTTATGTCTATCATAACCATTGAACATTGGCAAAGAAGAAAAGTGTATCTGTTTCGAACCAAAAAAATCTCATTTGAACAATTATCTAGCTTTTTCATCACCTTATCAATATTAGCAAGCCTTTCGTTTTTTGTAACAATGATAGGCCCTAGAAAGTATGATTATCAATCCTATCAAAACGACACTGAATTTTATCAATCGATTCAAAAGACCTTAGCTAAAATACCAAAAAATAGTAGAGTTGTGACGGTATCCTCATATACGACACCTTTATCAAAAAATTCAGAACTCTATGATCTTTTCTATCATAATAATCGAGAAGTAGACCTTACTATTGATTATGTTGTTTTTAATCGCTCAATTTTAGAAGGTCAATCAGAAGAAAAACAAGTAATTGAAAAATATCTTGCTTCAGGCTATATTGAAAGTGATCTTTCAGGTAGGGATGTTGTTATTTTAGAAGCTAGATAAATTTTTGAACCACCTAATCCTAGGTGGTTTTTAAAATAGGACGATATCATCTTTACTATTCGACATAACCGACAAAGTTCTTCTTTCATGATAAAATAAAAATAGATTTCAGTTTAGGAGTGGGTTAAATGCCAGAATTACCAGAAGTAAATGCTGTCATGATTGGATTGAATCAGTTGGTTCAAGGAAAGACCATAAAAAAAGTAAATGTTTATTGGCCTAGAATAGTAGGGGCTGAAAATGCTGAAGAAGTAAAATTGTTTGCTAATCAGTTAATCGACCAACAAATCATTGAAGTCAAACGAAGAGGAAAATATTTAATATTTATTCTTAGCGATAAGGTTATGATTTCGCATTTGCGAATGGAAGGTAAATATCAATACACTCCTCAAGATCAATTGACATCCTATCAAAAAGATAAGCACACTCATGTCGAATTTATGTTCTCTGATGGAACTTTATTGAACTATCATGACGTTAGAAAGTTTGGTCGGATTGAAGTAATAGCGAAAAATGAGCTAGAAAATTATTTTCTCGCCAAGGACTTAGGTCCAGAACCCACAGAAAATGAGTTTGATTTAGCAAGTTTTCAAAAAGACCTATCCAAAATTAATCGTATGATTAAACCTGTTCTCTTAGATCAAAAAACAGTGGCAGGTTTAGGAAATATTTATGTTGATGAATCCTTATTTAGAGCAGGAATCCATCCAGCTAGTTTGGCCAGGTCTGTTCCACTAAGTAATATGCAAGATCTACATCAATCAATCATTGAGGTGATTGATGAAGCGGTCAAGGCAGGAGGCTCATCCGTTCGAACTTACCGCAACAGTTTAGGACAAGCAGGAGAATTTCAACAACAATTGCAAGTGTATGGGCGCAAGGGACAGCCTTGTTTTCGATGTGGTACTACCGTAGAAAAAACTCAGTTGGCTCAACGAGGCACACATTACTGTCCAAGGTGTCAGAGATATTTTACTTAGTAAAAACAAACATGATCGACTAAACAGGAGGTATAGTATGACGTTTTTGATAGCATTAACAGGAGGAATAGCAACCGGTAAATCAACCGTGGCTCAAATAATTAAAAATTTAAACTATCCAGTTATTGATACGGATCTAATTGCAAGGAAAGTAGTTAAGCCTGGTAGTAAGGGATTAAATAGACTGGTTGAAAGATTTTCTGAAAAAATCCTATTGGGCTCAGGTCATTTAAACCGTCCACTTTTATCGGCAATAGTCTTCAATGATTCTCAAGCTTTAGAAGCCCTTAATCAAATTTTACACCCTTTGATTCTTGAAGAGCTAAGACGTCAAATTAAAACGTTATCTGAACCATTGGTATTCGTTGAAGTGCCCTTGTTATATGAAGTGGGTTGGCAAGCTTTCTTTGATCAGGTGTGGGTGATCTATGCGCCTTATCATAAGCAATTAGAACGCTTGACTCAAAGAGATCAAATCGATCTAGAAATGGCTCAAAGAAAAATTTCTAGTCAAATCCCCACTATCGAAAAAATTGAGCAAGCTGATTTTGTCATTGATACTGAGTTTGACAAAGAGACAGTTGCTGAACAAGTTAATCAAGCATTACAAGATTTATTAAATAAGCTATAATAGAATTAGGAATTACTTTAATATATTTATATAGAAAGGGGGAGCTTTGATGGAATGTCCAAAGTGTCATCAGCAACAATCCAAAGTAATTGATTCCCGACCCGCAGAAGATGGTGCATCTATCCGACGTAGAAGAGAGTGTATGACTTGTGGTTTTCGTTTTAATACTTATGAACGTATTGAGAGAACACCTTTATTAGTAGTTAAACGTGATGGAACACGTGAAGAGTTTAATCGTGATAAACTCTTGCGTGGTATTGTTAGAGCGGCAGAAAAACGACCGATTAGTCGTGAGCAAATGGAAGAAGTGGTCGGTCACGTTGAAAATAAAATTCGAGAAGTTTGTGAACAAGAAATTGCTAGTAAAGATATCGGTGAATTTGTAATGCCTTTATTAATGGAATTAGATGAAGTGGCCTATATTCGTTTTGCTTCGGTATACCGTGAATTCCAATCACGTGAAATGTTTATTAAAGAACTTGAAGCCCTAACGCTACAATCAAAATCATCGGAGCAAGAGGACCATGGTCTTACAGATTAATCCTTATCAACCTTATCAAGTCAAATTAGGCCTTCCTTTATCATTTCAGCAACTTCAATGTTTAACTCAACTTTATCAACCGATTATTGGGGCCGATGCAGTCAGTTTATATTTAACTTTGGCTCACCAACCGAGAGAAAAACTTAATTGGACCTATCGGACGATGCACTCTCGATTATTACCTGTTCTTAATATGGGTATAGGGGATTTCAATCAAGCACGCATTCATTTAGAAGCTGTGAATCTTATAAGGACTTATCGAGATGAAAAGTCACATGATGACTATACACGGCAAACTATTTTCTATGAAATGCAAATGCCTTTGTCAGTGGAACATTTTTTTAAACATCCCCAATTATCATTAGCTCTTTTTAATCAAATAGGTGATGAGTCTTATTATGGCTTGATTCGTCTGTGGAAAAAAGAAGACCTAGGGCAGACAGCATTAAGCGAAATCACCTTACCTTTCGCTGAGGTTATCAATGCTAAAAGCGAAAACTTTCGTCGTAGTGAATTATTTGAAGCGACCGAAGGCATACAATTCCAAGACCAATACTCAAATTTTGAGCTTGATGAAGACAACTTTCAAGATAGATTTGATTTATCTTTCTTTTATCAGATACTAGCCAGTAAACAAGTTGCTAAAGAATTGATAAGCCAAGCTGTCTTGAACCAAATAGCTAGCTTAAGTCAGTTTTATGAACTAGATGAGGAAGCTATGGCGCAAGTTGTTAAACTCGCTCAAAGTCCAGTCACACAACAAATTGATCTTGAATTGTTAAGAACTTATGCAGCAAAATATCAGTATTTTAAGAAACGCGAATATTATGATCAATTAGTCGACCAGTCAGTCAAAGCAAGTCACGAAGAACTTGCTAATTTGAAAAATGATTTAAGAACGAACTATCCAAGCTTTACCGATCAAGAAATTGAAATTATACTTATCTGTCAGCAAATGAATCCAAGTGAATTTTTAAATCAAATTAAAGAAGAAGCAGGCGGATTTGCGACGAGTTCTGAACATTATTATTTAAAAGAACTAATTGAGAAATCACGTCTGCCACAAGCTGTCTTGAACTTTTTAGTTTATTATTTAATCGTTATGGAAGGGCACGCCAATTTTGAAAAAGGAAGATCGAATCGATTGGCTAATGAGTGGCAACAAGTGGGACTATCCAATCCTGCAGAGGCCTTGGAGTTCTTACATAAGCAGAGACTCTTTAAAGAGAAACAAAGTAAAATTAAAGACAAGCAAAAAGCACAATCATCAAAGAACAATTGGACTAACAAAAAAAAATATCAAGAGTTGGTGCCTAGTTGGTTGAAGGAACAACAAAATCCAAAAGCCACTTCTCAAGAAAATGCTAGCAGTAAACCAGTTGAGACAAATGGTAAGAACGCATTGTCAAAGGAGATAGATGATGACTCTATAGACAAAGGCGCAAAACCTTCGTCACAATTAAAAGAAGAAGAAATTCGCAAACGACTAGAGAACTTATTAAATAAGGGGGAAGATTAAGATGCAATCCATCAAACAGCTGATGAAAGATTTTGAAAATCAAACACCCCAATCTGCTTCAAGTCAAGAAATGACAAAAGTGCTTCTCAATTATCCTGCTATTAAGGATTTTATCAATGCTAATCAGGACAAAATTTCACTAGAAATGATCATGAATTCTCTATCCAAACTCAACGAGTATCGGATGGAAAAAGAAGCCATGGCAGCAGGTAAAGAAGGGCAAAACCCTGGTTTTACACCGGAACTTTTTATCAACTATAACTATATAGATGTTACCTATGTGCCCACTCAAAGTTATTTACATCAACAGGCCCAAAGAAAAACAGCTGCTTTAATTGATAATCGGATGATGGCTCTAGATGTTCAAAAAGCAAGGCTTGAAGATTACGACTTAACCAGTCCGCAACGTTTAGTGTTGATGGAAGCTGTCACAACTTTTATTGAAGAGATTAAAGTGAATATTCGTCAAGCCAGAGGTATGTATATCGCTGGACCGTTTGGTGTTGGAAAGACCTATTTATTAGGGGCCTTAGCCAATGCTCTAGCCAGTTTGGGTTATCAAGTATCGATGATTCATTACCCAACCTTTACGATGGAAATGAAGGCTGTGATTGGGCAAGACAATCAATTATTTATGATGTTAGAGCAAATTAAGAAGAAAACAGTTCTAATTATTGATGATATTGGGGCGGAATCGAATTCAGCTTGGTTAAGAGATGATTTATTAGGGGTTATACTCGAACATCGGATGAAGGAATCCTTACCAACATTTTTCACTTCCAACTTCACAATGGCAGAGTTAGAAGTTCATTTAGCTTCTAGTCGTAATGCTTCCGACGTGACGAAAGCGGCAAGAATCATGGAAAGAATTAAATTTTTAACTAAGGAATGGCAATTGACGGGAGAAAATCGCCGCTTATCTAACCGTTAATTTATTAAAGAGAGGAAATCGATGTATGAGAGATGGATTCAAATCAACAGATTTTAAAAAAGAGCAAAGGTTTATATTGCTAGTCCTTGCTATTGCACTGATTATTCAAATAACGGTGGCAGGGTTGTATTTCTTTGTGGAAAAGCAAACTGTTTTATTATTTCCTATGTTTTTAGGGATTTTAGCTAATTTGACTGGCATTGGCAGATTAATGCAATTATGAAACTAATTCTTGCATTTTTTTAAGATTGATGGTTTAATGAATTTAACTCAAGATAAGAAATTAATGAGAAGTCACGAAGTTTAATTCCCTCATTTCAAGAGAGAGGTCGTTTGCTGGAAGACCTTAATGATAATTAGCTTTACCCCTTCTTGAATGCTCGACCCAAGCATGAGTGGTAAGTCGAGACGTCGGAGGCGTTAACTCTATGAGATTATCTTATAAAAGATAATGAACTTGGGTGGAACCACGTCGAATACACGTCCCATTGGTTAGTAATAGCCAATGGGACGTTTTGTTTTAAGTTTCAGTAGTACGGAGGAGGAATCTTATATGTCAACAATTCATTTAACATTACCGGATGGTGCTGTAAGAGAATATCAATCAGGCATCACACCCATGCAAGTAGCAGAATCTATCTCTCGTTCTTTAGCTAAAGCAACCTTAGCAGGTAAATTTGAAGGAGAGATTATTGACCATAATCGACCAATTGAAAAGGATGGGTCAATTGAGATTATCACTAATAAAAGTGACGAAGCTTTACAAATTATGCGTCACTCAACCGCTCACTTAATGGCTCATGCTATGACTCGTTTGTATCCAGGTATTCACTTTGGTGTAGGACCTGCCATTGATTCAGGATTCTATTATGATACTGACAAACCAGATCCAATTACCGAAGAAGAATTGCCAAAAATTGAAAAGGAAATGAAAAAAATTATTTCAGCCAATTATCCAATTGAACGGCGAGTGGTATCGCGTCAAGAGGCTTTAGAGATTTTTAAGGATGATCCTTACAAGCAAGAGTTAATCAATGATTTACCTGAAGACGAAATTATCACCGTCTATACGCAAGAAGATTTTACTGATTTATGTCGTGGAATTCATGTGCCTTCAACTGGTAAGATTAAGACTTTTAAACTCTTGTCACTCGCTGGAGCTTATTGGCGTGGCAATTCTGATAATAAGATGATGCAAAGGGTTTATGGAACAGCATTCTTTAAACAAGAAGATCTAGATGAATTCTTAAGATTACGTGAAGAGGCTAAGGAGCGCGACCACCGTAAATTAGGTAAAGAATTGAACATATTCATGATTAGTCCGGAAGCGGGATCAGGTTTACCTTTCTGGCTACCTAATGGAGCAACTATCCGTCGTACCATCGAACGCTATATTACTGATAAGGAAATTTCATTGGGTTATCAACATGTTTACACTCCAATCATGGCCAAGACGGATCTTTATAAGACCTCGGGACACTGGGATCATTATCAAGATGATATGTTCCCGCCTATGGATATGGGTGACGGTGAGATGCTTGTTCTAAGACCGATGAACTGTCCACACCATATGATGATTTATAAAGATGATATTCATTCCTATCGTGAACTACCTATTCGAATTGCAGAATTAGGGATGATGCATCGTTATGAAAAATCGGGTGCTTTATCAGGCTTGCAGCGTGTTCGTGAAATGACACTTAATGACGCGCATATTTTCGTTCGTCCTGACCAAATTAAAGAGGAATTTAAGCGTGTGTTACAGTTGATTTCTGAGGTATATCAGGACTTTGGCATTACAGATTATCGTTATCGTTTATCATACCGTGATCCTGAGGATACTAAGAAATACTTTGATGATGATGAGATGTGGGAAAAAGCCCAAGCTATGCTTAAAGAAGCTATGGATGAATTAGAATTGGATTACTTTGAAGCGGAAGGGGAAGCAGCTTTCTATGGGCCTAAGTTAGATGTTCAATTCAAAACAGCTATTGGCTTAGAAGAAACCATGTCCACAGTACAATTAGACTTCCTACTTCCAGAACGCTTTGACCTAACTTATGTAGGTGAGGATGGTCAAAATGACCATCGTCCGGTTGTTATCCACCGTGGTGTAGTTTCAACTATGGAACGATTCGTTGCCTACTTAATTGAAGAGTACAAGGGATCCTTCCCTACTTGGTTAGCTCCAGTTCAAGTTGTTCTTTTACCAGTTAATCTCGCAGCCCATGGTGAAAAAGTAGAAGAAATCTATCATGCTTTGAGAAATGTTGGTGTTCGCGTTGAAATGGACTTGCGTAATGAAAAACTTGGCTATAAGATTCGTTCAGCTCAAACTTCTAAAGTTCCTTACCAATTAGTAATTGGGGACAAAGAAGTTGAATCTGGTAATGTGAATGTTCGTCGTTACGGTCAAGAAAATTCAGAATCAGTTTCGGTTGAAGATTTCATTGCAATGATTTTAGCGGATATTAATAATAAATCGAAAAAATAAAAAATTATAATTCTAAACACTTATCGCCCAAATTGTCTTTATTAACTACTTAAAGGCAAATTTGAGACTAAGTGTTTTTTTAATTCACAAAAATTATTTTCTAATAAGGCGGCAGTTATTAGCAATGATCATAGCAGTCTTGTATAGGTGTCATGAAGGCACAGGGTATTTCAAGCTTCGTTATCGGTAGCTCAGTCGTCTACCAAACTTTACTAATGGCGGTTATAGGAGCCACGCTCGGTTTGATATTTACTCTTTTAACAGCCCTTTATTTACCAGCAAAAGTACCTTTTGCTTTTTCATGGGAATTAATTGGAATTACAATGGTCTTAATGATTGTCTTTGCGGTTTTAGGTGGATTGCTTTCAGTTAGACAAATTGTACGCATTGATCCAAGTCAAGCGATATCTTAGGAGATAAACGTGAAAGCCATAGAAATTAAAAATATTGAAAAAGTTTTAAAGATGGTGACAAAACAATTCAAGCTTTGAAACAGACTAATTTTGAGATTGAACCAAGCGAATTTGTGGCCATAATTGGCCCAGCTGGTTCTGGTAAAAGTACTTTATTATCGATTATTGGAGGGCTCCAAAGTCCTTCAAAAGGTCAAGTCTACTTAAAAGAAGATTTTTCCGCTTTAAGTGATAAAGAACGTACTAAACGCCGCTTTGATAAAATAGGTTTAATTTTACAAGCCTCGAATCTTATTCCTTTTTAAAAGTTAAAGATCAATTCCGCTTAGCTGATGAACCGACGGCTAGTTTAGATAGTGAACGTGCTTTCGAGGTAGTGGATCTTTTAGCAAAAATGACTAAGGAAATAGCATAAGCAACAATTATGGTGACGCATGACACGCGGCTAATATCTAAATGTGACCGATTTTTTAAAATGATAGATGGAAAATTAGAAGAAGCCGATAGCAATGAATATTTAAAAAGCAGATTTCCTTTTTAAAGGAGATCTGCTTTTTAATCATCTAAAATTGTCAAATATTCTTTTAATAAAGTTAGTTATTGGATTATCTCTTCGATTTTCTAAAGTGTTTTTTTCTTGTTCGGTTTGAGACTCATTATCTTCTTCACCATCTATGGAAGTTTCATTAAGCTCTTCTTCAACTTTGGATTGAGTGACTTGATTAAGGGGTAAGTTTTCATTTTGATATAAATCAGGATGTTCAGCTAAAGCATCAAGAATCAAGGTTAATTGATCATAAGAAGAAGAATAACTTCCATCTTCTTGGATAAAGTTCCCCATGGATAAGGCAATAATTTCACGCCCATTTTCCTTGCCTGTCGCTACAAAACTATCTCCTGCACCATCTGTGAGACCGGATTTAAGGCCATTAATTCCTTCTCTTCCTAATGATTGACCAGGTAAAAGAGGGTTAGGGGTATTAAAAACTTGGCTAAAGTCGCCATCTTCCTGGAAAACATAAGTTTTAGCAGAAGAAATATTTAAAATTTCTGGAAATTCTTTAATGACATTTTGAGTCATCAAAGCTAGGTCCTGAGCAGACATTGCGTTTTCATTACTAGCTAGAGACCCAGCCATACGCCAATCTTCAGGTATAAATTCATTAGGGACACCAGAAGTTGTGTATAAATCGAAATCTACAAAGCCCCAATTATTAAGTTGGTCGATCATCGCTTGAACAGCTGCAGTTTCTGAACCATAGATTTCTCGCATCAGTAAAGAGGCTGCATCATTCCCTGAACGCATAATTAAAGCATGAAGTAAATCATCTACAGTATATTTTTGACCAGCTATTAAAGGGGTGCTAGTTAACTCAGGGTTATCAGAGAGTGCTTGAGTTAGATCACTGGGAGCTTCAATTTCACTTGTAATTTTTATTTTCCCATCTTCAATTGCTTTATAAGTAAGATAGGCTGTAAGAATTTTAGTTGTAGAAGCAATTGGATAGGGGATATTACTTCCTCTTTGAGCTAAAATTCGATTTGTTTCAACATCTACCACAATGAAGGATCTTGAACTAATTGAACTATCAAAAAAGCTGGTTAGCTCCTCTGGGTAATCATCTGGCATGACGACCGTCTTGTATTCTTTGGCCTTATTAATATCTCTAGACAGATCAGGTAATTTAGATAAATTTTCAACTTGGGCTGAAATAGCTTGATTGAATAAATTGCTAAAAAGCATGACTAAAACAAGTTTTTTAAAAAATTTTTGCCAATTTATTGAATGTATAGGCATAGGCTGTCCTCCTTAAAATGGGTGTGACTAACGTTAAAACTAGTCAATAAACTATTCTTTATTATAGCGAAATCTCAATTTAAGTCCAATTGAGATATGAAATTTAAAAAAAACAAAGAAGCATCAAATTTCGTTCACAGTTATGAAAAGCGCAATTTTAAATGTTGATTGGTAAAAATGAAAGAGATTACAACATAGTAATTTTTGATGAAATAGTTTTATTTATTGGGAGAAATTTAATAGAGAGACCATTCATTGATAATAAGGTTAAGTTTTCCCATAAATTGATCCACTGTCCCAATTTCTCTTTTCATTAGAACCAGAGCATAGATAGGGTGTCCATTTTCAAAATAAATAGCTGTACCGTGATAGGCATAATCCAGTTGTCCATATTTAGCAGCCATACCACCTTTGATATAAAACTTAAAGTGTTGATCTTTTTCAGAAATGGATATGTATCTAACTAGAGGTAAATATTCTTTATCTTGGGCAATTTGTTTTAGTTAAACTAATAAAGTATTAGGAGTAGCATAGTTATATTGATCATAAAGACTTTCTGTCTTTTGACTAGCCCCTGATTTTTCAACCAAATCACGTTTAAAGTCTCCAAAATTGTTTTGATAATAATTAATCAGAATGTTTCAAGCGATGTTATTTGAATACACTAATAAATTTTCAATCAGCTCTTCTAATTGGTATTCAGACTGAATGGGACTATGGGTATTTTTTTCTGCACCTGATTCAAAATCAACATTGCTGGCAGGCAATTGACTTTTCCAGTTAAGTTTTCCCTCTTCAATTAATTAGATGTAAAGAACAGCCGTTCCAACTTTATTGCTAGAAGGAGCATATTGGCCGATAATTTCGTTTAAAAAGTGAGATTCTTTAGTGAAAAATTATAGTAGGAAATGCCTAGACGAGAAGATGGGGAATTATAGTCATTTATTAAATCATTCACTAAATCAGTAACTGAACGATAGGAATCATAATTTCTTGAATAGGATGTAACTTGATGTTCTTCAATCCGATTTTTTCATCCATGCTGGTTTCTTGAGTCTCAATAGTTGTACTTAGTCTTTCTGACGCAGTTGTAATAGATTCTTCGCTATCAGAAGGAGAATGAGAGTCCTGCTGACAGTCAACTAGAAATATCATAAAAAAGCTAATAAAAAGTTTTTTATCGACATGAGCATTTCCTAAGATAATGTAAGAAATACGGTGTCAACCACATAAACATTGAACTTATTTCTAAATAACGAGTCCATTTAAGCTTTGAGATGAACTGTATTTGGTTAATAATAACTACTTTATGAATAATCTTCAAGATAAAATCTGTTTTTACTTAATGAATATATAGAGCATCTTTTGCTATAATAATAAATATTAGTCATGGAGGTGGATGGTAGTGAATTTGAAATCTTTGACTCAAAGTGAAAATCTTGAAGGTAATTTATTCTTATTGGTGTCAGTTTCAGTCTTATTACCTTTTTATGTTGGTAGCGCTGTTATTTTTTTAACAACCTTATATCTTCTATTTCAACACCGTCGAGACTTGAGACAGATAATGCGCAAACAGAGTTGGTTATTTATCTTTTTGATATATAGTTTAATCATATCAATCTACTTTAGGAATTATATCGGAGTTGCCGTCACATTTGTTCTTTTTTTACTTTTTTTACTATTTAATTTTTATTTTCAAATAATTACTCCTCAGCTTTTTTTAAAACAGATAAAAATTTTCACATGGGGGTCTATCCCGTTAGCTTTGCTAGCGTTTGTAAGATATACTTACTATGTTTTTATGAATGGTTACGATTTATTTTATATTTTTAAGTATCATAATCCGCAAATTCGTGCAGAAGCAACGTTTTTTAATCCTAATTATTATGGACTATATATTGCCATGGTTTTAGTAATGGCTATTTATTTAATGGCGAAAACAAAGCGACCACTTGATCGTTGGTTATCGATGATAGTCATCTTCTTAAATTTAATTAGTTTATTTTTAACTGCTTCGAGATGGTCTATTCCTACTTGTATTGTAGGGATTGTCCTTATGGTATTTTTCTTAAAGCCTAAAATAGCATGGGGGATTGGTTTTGCTTTAGCAGGAGGTTTTTTAACTTTGTTTATAAAACCTGAATTATTACCTAGGTTTACTACTTTGGCGCATGCTTTTGATGACCGTTTTGCAATTTGGTATACTGGATGGCAAATATTTATAACAAGCCCCTTAATCGGAAGAGGGCCTATGGCTTATGTTACCTTTTATTATTTGTTTGCAGATCAAGGAAAAATGCATGCCCACCAGTTATTGATTGATACACTAGCTAATTACGGTATTGTAGGTCTAATGGTTTTAACAATGGCTTTTAGTCATTACTTTAGGAATGTAGTTGAACGAGTCTTCCAACCTAAAATTAGACTAGAATTAGGTCTCATTGTGTCAATATTAGTAATCGTTCTTTTTCACGGTATGATGGATGTGGGAATTTTTTGGATACAAACAGGCTATATCTTACTAAGTATTCTAGTGGTCCCTTTTTGTGTTCTCGAACAATTGGAAAATGAAGTTTAAAAGTATGTTGATCAAATAATTTTGAATACAAAATTCACCCACGCAACTTTTGTTGAAGAAGTTGCGTGGGTGATGTGATTATTATTGAATCTGTTGGTAATGGTACCATTCATTTACGCGTAAATTTAAATCCCCCATAAAATTATCGAGTGTACCCAGATCGTTGGTCATTAGCACTAGACTATATATAGGCTTTCCATCTTCGAAGTATATACCTGTATCGTGATAACCATTACCATACTGACCATATTTAGTAGACATTCCTTTATCAACGTACAGCTTGAATCGTTGTCCTTTTTGTGCGATTAACATGTAGTTTATAATAGGTTGATAGCTATCATCGAAAGCAATTTTATTAAGATAACCGATTAGCATATTGGGTGTCGCATAGTTCATATTTTGAGTTAAAGCAATCGGTTTATTATTAATGCCTGATAGTTCGATTAAGTCATTGCGATAATCACCATAATTTTCGTAATAATAATCGATTAAAATGTTCCAGGCAGTATTATCTGAATAGACTAGAAGGTTAGAAATCAATTCCTCTAAGCTATAATATGAGCGCAAGGGATTATTGGTGATTCTACCATCACCTTCTTCTAAATCCTTTTCGCTAGCAGGCAGTTGACTATCCCAACTTAGGACACCTGCTTCAATTAGGTCGAGATATAGGACGGAGGTTCCCACTTTGTTGGTAGAAGCTGCATGACGTGCTTCATTTTCGTTTAAGTAATAGGATTCTTCACTTACAAAATTTTGATAAGCAATACCTAGCTTAGAAGAATCAAAGCCATATTCATCAATTAAATCTTCGATAATTTCTTGAATGGAGTCATATTGATCGTAATCTAAGGAAAATGATGAAGCGGCTGGTTGTTGTTCGGTATCATCTTCTTGTGTAGTTTCAATAGTTGTTTTTCCACCACTTGCAGAGGTGGTTTCTTCCTTATCGGTTGTTCCGTCATCTTCAACTATTGGTTTATCTTCTTTAACTGTTTCGGTACTTTCGTTAGGCTCTATGGAAGAAACTTCTAAGTCTTCGTTTGTCTCTTCTTTATCATCGTTTGACTTGTTTTGCTTTTTTATAATTGCTTTTCTTAATTTGTCAGTTTTGGATAAAGTTGTTTCTCTACTCTCTTCTTTAGTAGAAGATATTTGATCATCTTCATCAGCAACTGACTTTTCAAGTGAGGAAGAAGGTTGACTTTGTAATGATTGTGAATCCTCTAATGAAGCTTGATTGTTAGATGAGTCAACTGAAGAGCTTTTCACTTCAGGGGATGAGGTATTTTGGCAAGCTGTTAACAGCCCTATCATAATCGTTCCTATTATAATTTTTTTTAAGTCCATTAAAAAACTCCTAATATTTAGATTTCTGCAGTATTATATCATCAATTATGATTAATAGCTAAAGGAAATTTGCGCTCTAAGAATTTGAGGGCTAGACGCTAAGACATAAGCATGCCCATTTAGAAGCACCTTGTGTAACATATGTTTGACAACTCTAGAGTTCTATTTGCAATTTATAAATATATATCTTGATAAATTTGATAAATTTATGAAAAGATATAAAGAAAACTTTGACGAAGGAAAAAAGAGGCACGTAAACAAGGAATATAAAGAATTATATGACAGAAGGCAAAGACTTCAAAACAAGCTAGACAAAGAACTCACTAAAATAGAAAAAGCTGATATTAATAAAGAGCTTGAAGAAATAAACAGGAGACATTTTAGTATCCCATGTCTTAATCCAATGGATGAGAGTTTTAAAAGAATACAGTATGTTAGATATGCTGATGATTTTATAATAGGAGTTATAGGTTCAAAATCAGATTCAGTAAAAATAAAAGAAGAGATTAGTAAATTTATCGAAAGCAAACTAAAACTTGAGCTTTCAAATGAAAAGACACTAATAACAAAGACTACTGATAAAGCCAAGTTTTTAGGATTTGATATAAGAGTTACCCCAAGAAGTAATCACACCAAAAGAACAAAGGCAGGTATAAAGGCTAGAAATTTTGGTGGTCATGTAAGAATTGAAGTTTCAACCTCAACAATACAAAAGAAACTCGTTGAACTAGGAGCACTAAGAATTAAAAAGTATGATGGAAAAAAAGTTTGACTACCTAAAGAAAGGACAAAGCTAACTGCACGAACAGATTTAAGTATTTTAGAACAATATAATGGAGAAATAAGAGTTTTTGCAACTATTACATGATAGCTAACAACTCTTCTAAACTTCATAAATTTCGATATATCATGGAGTATAGTTTATACAAAACACTAGCGTGTAAGTATAGAACTAAAATCACAGACATTATTAAGAAATACCATATAAACAAGGATTTTGGTATAAAATATCTTGATAAAAATGGTAATGAGAAAATACGATTATTGTGGAAAGGTAGTTTAGCAAGAAGAGATTATCCTAAAGAAGATACAGTAGATATTATTCATAAGTCTAAAGGCATTCTAAAAAAGCCAACTCTAGGACATAGACTTAAAAGTAATAAATGTGAATGGTGTGGAGCAGAAACGTAAAAACTAATGGTTTATCAAGTAAAGAAATAAAAAGACTTATCTAACGATAGTGCTTGGCATAATTTTATGAAAAGCATAAATAGAAAAAAAGCCAGTGAGTCTGGTAATCTATGTAGTAACGACACAAACATAGAACAGGAGACTCCACATGGCTCAAACATATTATACCACATCCCCCAAAGGCAAACATCTATCTTATGAAGAACGTGTGAAGATTGAAGCGTATAAAATACAAGTCCCTCCTCCATCCAACCGAGCAATCGCTCGATTGCTCGGACGTTCACCTCAGACCATTCATACAAAAGTGAAACGCGGGACAGTTACTC
>NZ_JBNUPN010000008.1:0-70739 GCF_050409405.1 Facklamia sp. P13069
ATGTCATTGTATCAAAATCATATGACCATTCTAAGTCTTTTAATCCTTGACCTGCTACATAGTCGTGGAAGTATTGGTCAGCTGCTTGCATACTTTCTGCTTTATATTCTGATGTAATATTAGTATCAGCTGTTTTTACTATTAATTTGTAAGTATATAATTCTGGTGCTTTTTCATCTGTTGCCATGAATGTCATTGTATCAAAATCATATGACCATTCTAAGTCTTTTAATCCTTGACCTGCCACATAATCGTGGAAATGTTGCTCAGCTGCTTGCATACTTTCTGCTTTGTATTCTGAAGTAATATTTGTATCTGCTGTTTTTACTTCTAATTTATAAGTAGTTTTCTGCTCTTGTGCTTCAACTGGATTATTTTGAGTTTGTGCGTTTACTGATGTTGCTACTGGCATTCCTGCTGCTGCAACAGTTAATGCTGCAACTGAAGTTAATAATAATTTTTTCATTTATTATACCTCTTTCTTTTTTGTTTTTTATTTTTCTAGCGACGGCTGGAAAGCTATTTGCATTCCTTACTTTTAATATTAACAAACTTCTAAATAATTTTCAAGGCTTTTTAAAGATAAAATTTAAAAACTTTAGGAATTCTTTAGAGTTTTGTTAGTACTTAAGTTTGAATAAGCATTTAACTTTCTTCCAACATGAATAATTATAACCTTCTCTTAAAGAATAGCAAGTAAATCTAAAGTTTTTAAAGATACAATTCGGTTTCAAATATTACAAGTATTGTAATGTTTGATTCTTTAATGTAAGTCTTCCCTTAAGATTGGAATTTCGACCCGAAAGACAAGATCTTGTTCTTCCACAATTCCATAAGCTACCCCTTGATGAAGGGCAACCATATTGCGTACAATCGCTAACCCTAAGCCTGATCCCGGTTTTTGAGAGGTCCGTGAGCTGTCAGCTCGATAGGATCGTTCAAATACTCGTTCCAAATCTTCCTCATTCAATAAGGTGCCATTATTTCGAAACTCGATAACCACCCATTTTTCTGTTTTAATCGTATCCAGTCTGTTTTTTTGATAGCGAGTATATTTTTTATACTCTTGATCAGTCATTTCTGTCACTAATATTTTTTGATAAGTGGCACCTTCTCCGTATTTAAAAGTGTTGGTTATAAAGTTGTTAAATACTCTTACCATTTTTTCAGGATCAATTTCTAATACCAAGTCACTTGGTGTGACTTGACAGAACATTTCAATCCCTGCTTGCTTGGCTTGCAAATTAAAGTCAGCAAGCACCTGTTCTGTAAAAGCTTGCATAGCTATAGCTTGTTTATTAACTTTTGCAGTCGTTTGTTGGGTGGAGGTATATTCAAACAGATCATTGATTAATACTTGCATGCTTTTAGCTTTACTATGCACTGTTTTTATATAAGAGGCCAGTTCTTCTTGAGTTAAATCTGAGCTGTCTTGAATCAGTCTTAAATACCCAAGTATTGAGGTAAGTGGCGTTCGAATATCATGACCTATATTATTCATTAATTCATCTTTTGTTTTCTCGGTCTCGTCTCTTTCCTTAAAAGCTTGATTAATAGAGTCCATCAGGGTGTTCACATCCTGAGCCAAAGTGACATAGTCTCCAATTCCCTCATTGGGAATTCTCAGGTCATACTTGCCTTTAGCCATGGCGGAAATATATTTACGAATATACCTTAAAGTAATCCGATTTCTTTCATGAATATATCTAAAAGTCACTGTAATAAATAAAGTAGCAAGATAAAGACCAATTAATATTTGATTACTTTTATTATAGAGTGTATATGCGATAATGTTATCTTTCAAATTTGTTTTAATGGTCCATCCTAAATTGAATGTTAAAAAATTTAAGAGTTGTTGATAGCTAAACATTAGCACAAGATAAATAAAGGAAACGGTACCAGCTACTATAAATAGATTTATCGTCATTTCAATGCGGTCGCTTTTACTTAGTTTAAAACTTTTAAAAGAAGGAATTAGTCCAGCCTTTTTTTCTTCATTCTTATTTATCAATCTTATAGCCCACTCCCCACACGGTTTGAATAACTTTCTCGCCGCCAGTTGCTTCTTCTATTTTATTTCTGAGGTTACTTACATGGACCATTACCGTTTTAGTAGAAGCAGAGGAATTATCCTTCCAAACACTATTAAGAATTTCATCAGCAGACCAAACTTTCCCCCTTTGCTCGGCAAGTAACTGTAAAATTTCAAATTCCAGACCTGTTACTTTAATTTCTTCTCCTTCAGCAGTCATCACTTGATGTCCTTTAGTATCGATTGTGACTGCTCCTAGATTAATAAAGTCTTTACTGTCTTTTTGCGCTAAAGAATGAGCATTCACACCTTGACGTCTTAAGATACTCTTGACTCTAGCGACTACCTCTAAAGGTTCAAAGGGTTTAGTAACATAATCATCGGCTCCTGCAAGCAAGCCAGAAATTTTATCGGTTTGAGTCTGATTAGCTGAAATAAAAATAACTGGAATATCTACATTTTTATGACGCATGGCTTCTAATACTTCCATCCCCGTCATTTTAGGCATCATAATATCTAAAAGAGCGATATCTAATTCAGGATGTAAGTTAATTATTTCTAAAGCTTCTTCTCCGTTATTAGCTAATATACACTCATATCCCTCATTACGCATATAAATATGTAATAAATCTAAAATTGCTTTGTCATCATCTGCAATTAATAACTTGACCATTTTCTTCCCTCCTCAATCTTTCTCTTCCATTATAGCCCAACTTTTTAAATTTATCTTTAAAAAGGGAAAAACCTGATCAGAAGATCTGACCAGGTTAATATAGATGGGATAGAGAAATTATTTAACTTCTACAGATCCACCAACTTCTTCAATTTTAGCTTTCAATTCTTCAGCGTCTTCTTTAGAAATGCCTTCTTTGATTGCTTTAGGAGCGTTGTCTACTAATTCTTTAGCTTCTTTCAAGCCCAAGCCAGTAGCTTCACGAACCACTTTGATTACTTTAATTTTAGCGTCGCCAGCTGAAGTTAATACTACGTCAAATTCAGTTTGCTCTGCAGCAGCTTCGCCACCGCCAGCAGCAGGTCCAGCTGCAACAGCTACAGGAGCCGCAGCAGATACGCCAAATTCTTCTTCAATTGCTTCTACTAATTCGTTTAATTCTACAACTGTTGCTGATTTGATATCTTCAATAATTTGTTCAATATTTAATGCCATTTTGGTTTCCTCCAAATATTTTTTTAGTTTATATTGTACTTATGCGACGAGCGATCGATTTAGGCAGCACCTTTTTTGTCGATAATTCCGTTCAAAGCGTAAACCATTTGTTGTGCTGGGTTTGCTTGAGAAAGGACAGATGCCACATTGCGCATTGGCGCTTGCAATACAGATAGTAACATTGAAAGTAATTCTTCGCGACCAGGCATTTTCGCTACTTGTTCAATCATTTCTTTAGTAGCTGCTTGACCTTCAACAATTCCGCCACGAATTTCAAGAGTTTCATTGTCTTTAGCAAAGTTTGCTGAAATTTTCGCTGGATTTACGACGTCATCTGAGAAGACAATCGCTGAAGGACCCTTGAATAAATCTTGAGGAACTTCGATTCCTGCTTTTTCAGCCGCACGACGAAGCATTGTGTTTTTCACAACCTTCATTTGAACGCCTGCATCACGTAATTGTTTACGGTAGTCTGTTACTTCTTCAACCGTTAAGCCAAGATAATCCACTACAACGATTGTTGCAGAGTTTTTCATATCTTCAGCAATTTTTTCAATTTCTTGAGCCTTTGCATTTAATACTGCTTCTTTAACCATGTTTCTTCTTTCACCTCCATCAAATAGGTATAGAGATTTTTAAAATTAAAAATCTCTATGTCACCTAGACATAGAGATAGCTTCCTGTTTAACGGGAACTTCCTCGGTAAGAAATTAAGGCTTAGCCACTTACTGTCTTAGGTCGTTTAAAATACTTATTTATCATAGTGATAAACAAATTATTTGTCAATATGAAATTATAAACTTTCGACGTTAATCTTGATTCCGGGTCCGAAAGTGGTTGCTAAAGCTAAATTAGTAATATAAGTTCCTTTAGCTGTAGCTGGCTTCACACGCATAATTTGCTCATGAAGTGCTTTGAAGTTTTCCACTAATTTTTCATCTTCAAAAGATACTTTACCAATTGGAACATTCACGATACCTGCTTTATCTGCACGGTAAGTTACTTGTCCAGCCTTGATATCGTTAACGGCTTTGGTTACGTCCATTGTAACGGTACCTGTTTTAGGGTTTGGCATTAAGCCTTTAGGTCCTAAGACACGACCCAAACGTCCAACTTGTCCCATCATATCTGGGGTAGCTACCATTACGTCGAAATCTAACCAACCACCGTTGATTTTATTAATTAGATCTTCTTCACCAACAAAGTCTGCTCCAGCAGCTTCTGCTTCAGCGGCTTTTTCACCTTTTGCAATAACTACCACTGTTTGTGTTTTACCTGTTCCATGTGGTAGCACCATTGCGCCACGAATTTGTTGGTCTGCTTTTTTAACATCGATATTTAAATTGTAAGATACTTCAACAGAGGCATCAAATTTTGCAAAATCAATTTCTTTTGCTAATGCGACTGCTTCTGTTACATCATATTTCTTTGTACGGTCAACTTTTTCTCTTGCCGCTACATAGTTTTTGCTTTTCTTAGCCATTTGTTTTTCCTCCTATATTTGTGGTTATTCGGGGTTTCCCTCCCACACCCGATAGAAACGGGGCGAGAAGCTACCTTGGCGCTTAGTCTTCGACTGTAATCCCCATTGAACGGGCAGTTCCTTCAACCATACGCATAGCAGCTTCTACATCGGCTGCATTTAAGTCTGCCATTTTAATTTCTGCGATTTCACGGACTTGATCACGTGTAACCTTTCCGACTTTGTTCTTGTTAGGTTCACCTGAAGCCTTTTTCAAGCCAACAGCTTTTTTCAATAGGATTGGAGCTGGTGGTGTTTTAGTAATAAAGGTAAATGAACGGTCTTCATAGACATCAATAACAACTGGAATAATCATTCCTTGTTGATCTTGAGTACGTGCGTTAAATTCCTTCGTAAAGGACATGATATTAACACCGGCTTGACCTAACGCTGGTCCTACTGGTGGAGCTGGGCTCGCTTGACCTGCAGGGATTTGTAATTTTACTTGAGTGACAACTTTTTTAGCCACGAATATTCCTCCTTATGTCAATTTTCGTGATGTGGTAATTGGCGCTTTTATCTTTTTTAAACTTGCTCCTCCCACCCAATGCATGGTTTGAATACATGCATTGCAATATTATAACGGAAGGCTTATGAGATTGCAAGAAGTTTTTAAATAGCTTTTTCTTGTTTCGGACATTTATTGATTAAGTAAATACAAGCAGCTACTAAAATAACTGTAACCACAAGACCCCCCTCAAATCCAAAGTCTCCACCATTGATCAAACTGGCCTCAGCTTTGGATTTAGTTAGTAATAGTGTGCCCGGTAATACCAATCCACTCACTTGGACCCCAAAGACCACACCCATTATAAAATTCCAAAAGGAATGAGCAGCTCCTGTTAACCACATATTATCAGTAATATAGAATAATAAGGAAAAGAAAATACCGGCTAAGGCAATGTTAACTAAGGCTAAAACTGTAACTCCTGGATTGCCATAATGCAACAAACTAAAGAAGATGGAGTTTATCAAAATGGCAAGAGGAACTCCCCAAGCGGCTGCCAAGCCATTCATCAAGTAACCTCTCAAGAGGATTTCTTCAGACATGCCTTGGATCATAAAGCCGACTAATAAGAGGATAAACGCCACTCCATCGGCGTGAGGGTTCATTTGGACAGAGATCGTCCCCATCAAAAGATTAACTAAAAAAATAAAGAACATTAAGGCGGTAGCAATTACGACGCCCATCCCATATTTTTTTAGGAAATTATCTTTATAAAAGCCAAAGGAGTTAAGTCTGCGTCCTTGCAACCATTTAGCCAAAAGGACCGTTGTAATAATAGTAATAATCGTTAAAAATAGTTCTAAATAAACCATTAATGGCTCGTTTAACAGTGCTTGACCTACATCTTCGGTTAAAAAGGAATCACCAAATTTCATATAGATTAATGGACCAATTAAAAAAACTGAAATAAGTGAAGCAAATAGTAAACTAACAAGATTTATAAGCGCAGTAAAAGCAATAACCCTAAATGGTTTTTTGCCTGCTTGTTTCTGCGTCAACTGCATCGATTGATTGAAAGGCCAGTTCATAGTTTTCCTCCTATAAAAATCTAAAAAGTCTTTTGCTTTATTTGATAACGCAAGTAACGTATGTATACGGCTAAGGTCAGAATAAATACAACCGCAATCACAAGATAAAAGAAGTTATGTCTTAATCCAAAGGATGAACGAGGATAATGATGATAGAGTAGCCCTAATTGAAAGATTAAAACAGCCGGCATAATTGCCTGGTTACCATAACGTGCATACAAGTAGCTACTTCCGGCTGCAATAGCAAGAATTAAAAGGCAAGCAAGTGCTATCATCCACCCATTATGACTGTTTAATCCTTTACTCACTAAATAGCTATAAAAAATATGGGCCGTCATACTGATCAACCAACCGGTATGAAGACCAATGGGAAGCTTTAATAGCCAACTTGGTTCGTTCAGGGAGCTTTTATATGAAATTAATTTCATAAAAGAAATAATCCGTCTCAAATAGAGCACCATAAGGATGAAGGTAAATAAATATAATTGTTGCGACCATATCAAAAGATAGACTGTATGGTAAAAAGATAATTCAACTAATTTGGGAGCCACTAACAGTGAATAACTCTGATCAAAAGTTGTAAAAGCCTGTCTCCGTTGTCCCGCAAATAAACCAAACGCTTCCCATAGAATAATGATTGGCCAGAGATAAAAAGTGAATTCTACAGGAAGCAAAACATGAGGAACTTCCTCTAAGACTTGGTTCAAGCTGATGGATTCGATAAAACTGGCATCAAAAACCAACTGTAAGCACAAAACCAAGAGATACATCACCATGGCTAAACGAAAATAGAGGATGTGGTGGTCAGTCTTTTGTTTCATGAAACCACCTAATTAAAGATTGTCTTTGCGCACTTGCATAAAGTCCAATTCGGCTACTGTTTCACGACCAAACATTTCAATAACTACTTTAAGTTTTTGATTTTCTTCACTGATTTCTTCGATTTCTCCAGTCATTCCTGAGAAAGCGCCATCGATAATTTCAACTAAATCGCCCACTTCAACTTCTAATTGAACTTTCTGAGCAGGCTTATCCCCCAAGATCGCTTCCATTTCCTCAGGTAAAAGAGGGGCCGGCTTAGATCCAGCGCCATGTGAGCCTACAAACCCAGTCACGCCTGGCGTATTACGAACAATAAACCAAGACTCATCAGACATCACCATTTCAACTAACACATAACCTGGGAAGGTCTTTTGAATCTTTGTTTTCTTCTCTCCATCTTGCATTTCGGTTACCTCTTCTTCAGGTACTACCACATTGAAGATAAAGTCTTCCATATTCATACTTTCTGCTCGCATCATAATATTCTCTTTTACTTTATTCTCATAACCAGAATAAGTATGCAAAACGTACCATTCCTTATTAGATTCCATAGTTAAATCTCCTTTAATTAATTTCTTGTAAAATAAAAAACCTACAAGGGTGTAGGTTTTATTTGTATTCTATTATAACATGCTTAAACAGATAATAAATAATTTTATGATTATGCGCCTAGACTAATTAACCAGTCGATGAAATTGCCAAATACAAAATCTGTTAAAGCAAAGTATAATCCAAAGAAAATAATCATCATAATTACGGTCCAAGTAAATTTATTTACTTGCTTAGCTGTAGGCCAAGTTACTTTTTTCATTTCTTGGGCAATGCCTTTAATGTAACTCATTATATTCCTCTTTTCTATTTGGTTTCTCTATGAATCGTGTGTTTATTACAATTCTTGCAGAATTTCTTAATTTCTAATCGAGTGGTTTGGCCCGCTTGAGTTGGTATCATTTGATAATTACGGTTTCCACATTCACTACAAGCTAGTGACGCTTTCTTTTGAGCCATTTTCCCACCTCCGTCTTTTGTTTAGAATCATTAAGAATGATAAATAGAAATCTTTTAAATGTCAAGCTTAGCTTAGCATTTACTATCTTAATTCAATTTATCTTTAACCTCTTCAACAAATTTTTTACGCCCGGAACCACGGTAGAAATTTTGATAATGATCCGGTTCTTTGCGGTGAAAGTCTTGGTGATAGTCCTCTGCAAGGTAAAATGTTTGGGCTGGACTGATTGGCACAACAATCGGCTTTTTGAAAACTTGTGACGCTTCAAGTTCTGCTTTCGATTGTTCGGCTTCTTCCTTTTGGGCTTGGGTACTATAAAAAATTTCTGGTCGGTAAGAGGAGCCTCGATCACCGAACTGTCCATCTTTATCAGTCGGATCGACTGAAGACCAATAAATTTTTAGAAGTTCTTGATAGCTTATTTTACTAGGATCGTATTCGATTTTGACAGCTTCTGCATGACCCGTTTGTCCTGAGCAGACTTCTTCATAGGTAGGATTCACACTATCTCCACCCGTATAGCCAGAAGCTACAGAGATAACACCATCTCTTTCATCAAATGGATGAACCATGCACCAAAAACAACCTCCTGCAAAAATCGCCGTTTCTTTATTTTCCATAATTTTACCTCCCTTATTTAATTAAATAAATCCGTAAAGAATTTTCGAACAGCATTCCAAGTATTTTCGCCAGTATTTTGAACATTTCGCCAAGTTTTTTCTAAGATATTGGCTTCTTCGATATCTTCTGCTACTTTTACTGGCACATAATTTCCTCTACCGGACTTTAGAATAGGTAGACGATAATCAGCTATATCGACTTGCATTTTTCCTACAACCTTGCCTGCTTTAACAGGCGCTTTAACGTGATAATTGGTCACTTCTTGATTAGCTGTAAATTGATAAACCAGTCGTGGGGCCGTATCAATAATAGGTACCACTAATTGTAAGTTTGATCCATACATTAATTGTAACTTATTAACTTTGCCATTTTCCACTTTAATGGAGTCTAGGTGAGTAGCTAATGAATTTTCTTCAATAACTGTTTCAATGCGGAAGATATTTTGGGCCCTTTCAATCAATTCTCTACTAACTTGATAAAGCTTTTCGTTTTCACTGACACCTAATACCACTACTATTAGACGTAAATCATTCTTTTCTGTCGTTGCAACTAAATTATAACCATCTTCTTCTGATTTACTGGCAGTCAAACCATCAACATTCTCCATAGCATAAAGTGAATTAGCACTTTCAATTAGCAGATTGGGATTGGTCATTTCAAACTCATCGCTCGTATCTTCTTGAAAAAGCTTTTGATAAATCTGACTAGCTTCCATGCATTCAGGGTATTCATTAATCAGATGATAGGCTATGGTAGCAACTGTTTGAGCAGTCATTTTGTTAGTTCGCCCTTGATAAATGCTTTCAGAATCACCCACTTGATAACGATCACTCACTCCAGTCACATTTATTAAATCAAAATCTTCTTCTCCCCATTCATTTAACTGTTCTTTCATTTGCTTAAGTGTTTCTGCTTCGGATCCAGTTAATTCTTCTGCTAAGGCTAAGGCCGCTCCTCTGGCAGCATTTAAACTAACAGCTTCCATTAAATCTTTTAAGGAATAAGACAAGTCTTGTCTTAAAGGAACATTCGGCAAATTATAATCTTGACTCAAAGCGTAAACCTCGTCCGATATCCATACCTCTTGATCACTGTCCAACTGACCTTGATCAATGGCTTGATACACCCTATATAATAAAAGTAATTGACTAAAAGAACCCACTTCAACTAGCTGGTCCACTTCATGCTTATAAAGGATTTGCCCATTGAGGCCGTCTACAATATAGGCCCCCTTTACTTCCTCAAAAACAGGCATCGCGTTTACCAGATTTTCAGCTATACTTTCTTCCGGCAGAGTATCCATTTCTTGCAAGGAAGCCTCATCAGTGGGATTTGAATCTTTCGATGTAGTCACAGCATAACCATCAGTTGATAGAAAGTTATTCATAAGTAATCCTAAGACAAGTATCCTTTTAATACCGTTTATAAGCAATGTTAGGCTCCACTCCTCACTCTTTATGCTCATTTAAAAGTTGCTTTTTCTATTATACCCAACTGAATAAAAAAAGGTAGTTCTCACTTTCCTATTAAAATAAGCTTTTCCTAATTTAGATACAGAGTTATTCAATTGTTAGCAGCTTTTAATTTTACTTGTCTTTTTTAAGTAAAAAATGATAGAAATTAATAAAAAAGTATCAAAGTCTATTGCAGTAGGCTTTGATACTTCAGTTTATCTTTATCTTGAATAGTTTGGTGCTTCCTTGGTGATATTAATGTCATGTGGGTGAGATTCAATCAGTCCTGCACCAGACATTCTTACAAATTGTGCTTCCTCACGCAATTCTTTAAGGTTAGCTGAACCGGTATAACCCATACCAGATCTTAAACCTCCAACCATTTGGAAGATAACATCTTCAACGGCACCTTTATATGCAACACGTCCTTCAATACCTTCAGGAACCATTTTGTTGGCTTCTGATTTTGATTGGAAGTAACGATCACTTGATCCTGAACGCATAGCAGCTAAAGAGCCCATGCCACGATAAGATTTGTATTTTCTACCTTGATAAATTTCCATTTCACCTGGTGATTCATCTGTTCCTGCTAACATAGAGCCGAGCATAGCCGCATGCCCACCCGCTGCAAGCGCCTTAACAATATCACCTGAATACTTAATGCCGCCATCAGCAATAATGGTTTTACCAAATTCTTTTGCTGCTGAAGCACATTCATAGATAGCAGTTAGTTGAGGAACTCCTACTCCGGCTACTACACGAGTTGTACAAATTGAACCAGGTCCGATACCCACTTTTACAATATCAACACCAATTTCAAATAAAGCGCGTGTCGCTTCGGCTGTTGCTACGTTACCAGCAATAATGGTTACATCTGGGTAAGCCTCTCTGATTTCTTTGACTTTACGAATCACGCCTTCAGAATGCCCGTGAGCGGTATCAATTACAATCGCATCAACTTGTTCTTTAATTAAGGCTTCTGCCCTTTCAAATGTATCACTAGTTATTCCAATGGCTGCCGCCACTAATAGTCTACCATGTTGATCTTTAGCAGCTTGAGGATATTGAATGACTTTCTCAATATCTTTTATAGTAATTAGACCTGAAAGACGTCCTTCATCATCTACTAGTGGTAATTTTTCAATCCGATTTTTATAAAGAATCTTTTCAGCTTCTTCTAGTGAAGTGCCAATGGCTGCTGTTACCAGATTCTCATGAGTCATGTGAGAGCCAATATTATCTTGATAATTTTCAATGAAACGCATGTCACGATTTGTAATAATACCTACAAGTGTCAAATCGTCTTCACTTTTTACAATTGGAACACCTGATATGCGGTAATGACTCATTAAATCTTCTGCTTCTTGCAATAGATTCTCAGGAGTTAAATAAAATGGGTCCAAGATAACGCCATTTTCCGAACGTTTTACTTTTCGTACTTCGTTTGCTTGATCTTCAATAGACATATTCTTATGGACAACACCTAATCCTCCCTGTCTGGCTATAGCAATCGCCATGTTCCCATCCGTTACGGTATCCATACTGGCTGATAAGATGGGAATATTTAGTTTTAAATTAGGGGCTAATTGGACTGATAAATCGACATCATTTGGTAATACCTCACTATGAGCTGGAACTAACAAGACATCATCAAATGTGTAACCTTCACGCGCAAATTTTGTTTCCCAAGATGACATTATTTTCCTCCTATATGTTTTTGATTCTCTACAAGCGATTCGACGATAATTTCCAACTAATTTAACATGTTAGTGGGAATGAAACAAGTTTTTTGCAGATGTTAGATTATGAGAAGTATTTAATGTTCGTCTTTTTATCAAACAGCATGCCCTTAAAAGAGTCCACCAACTATTTTCCACTTTCTCTTTAAGTAATAACGTAAGACCAAAGTAATTACACCCAGTATGATATAGCCCATAGGCGGTAAAATTGGGTTAATTACCGGCGGTATAAAGGCTTGACTTAACATAATTAAACCAATCCAAGCCATCATTGCAATTGTAGATGCCATGAAATAGCGCCCATAACCCTTTTGCCCTTTAGGAGCATCCAAGTCTGGTAAGACTTTTGCTGTTCGCATCATCGCATAACCACCGATAGCATAATTGAGGATAACTGTTAGGATACCCATATAGAAATTTTCTTGAACATTTGAACTCCCACTTAAACCAAATACACCCGTTATTAGGGTGAAAATAGCTCCTAACATTAACCCACCATCGACAGCAATTTGCCAATCCGGTGACTTCTCTTTTTCTTCATGCTCTTTTACTGCTTTACTAATAATAATCTGACTAGTTTCACTAGGCGTTCCATAAATATGTTTAGCAGTATGACCATCTTTTTGCCCTTCTAAAAGTGTATCTACCATTTCCAAATAAACTACTTGACAATTTGCTTGTGATATTTGTTCTTCTTTTAAGTAGCGATCAATGTCTAGCATAAATTTTAGATTACGTTTGGTTAACTGGTCCACCTTTTCTTGTGGTACCCCAGTTAATATCGAGCTTTCTTGACTTTCAACTGCCACTTGATTTTCAAGTGGTTGGCTATTTGAGACTTCTTCTACAACTTTTTCTTCTTGCTGATCTTTCATTGAATTTCCTCCTATACATTAAAGCGAAAGAGCATAATGTCTCCATCTTTAACTATATACTCCTTACCTTCTGAGCGATAGAGGCCTTTTTCTTTTACTGCTTGCTCAGAGCCATACTTCACTAAATCATCATAAGCCATGGTCTCTGCACGAATAAATCCGCGTTCAAAATCTGAGTGAATCACACCGGCTGCTTGTGGTGCCTTCATTCCTACTTTAAAAGTCCAAGCTCGAACTTCTTTTTCACCGGCTGTAAAATAAGTTCCCAAACCAAGCAATTTATAAACTGATTGAATTAAGCGGTCAAGACCTGAAGTTTTTAAACCGTAATCTTCTAAGAAACTGGTCTTTTCTTCATCATCTAGTTCTGCAATCTCTTCTTCTAAACGAGCGGAAACAGGAACAACTTCTGCGCCTTGCTGGTCAGCTAATTCACGAACTTTTACTAAGAACGGGTTTCCTTCTGGATTGCTAACTTCTTCTTCACCTATATTGGCAACATAAAGCATTTTCTTACGTGTTAACAAGAACAAGTTATTGACGTAAGGTAATTGTTCATCGTAAAACTCCACACTATTAGCTAATTGGTTGTGTTCCAAAGCCTCTTTTAATTTTAAAAGTACTTCATGCTCAGCAACAGCCTCTTTGTCTTTAGTACGTGCTAACTTTTCAACTTTAGTAATTCGTTTTTCAATGGTTTCTAAATCTGCCAAAATCAGCTCTAAGTTAATGGTTTCAATATCTTCAATCGGATCAACTTTACCTGAAACGTGAGTAATATTAGAGTCTTCAAAACAACGCACAACGTGACAAATGGCATCTACTTGGCGGATATTGGCTAAGAATTTATTACCCAGCCCTTCCCCTTTACTCGCTCCTTTTACTATCCCTGCGATATCGGTGAATTCTATTGTAGTCGGGATGGTTTTTTTTGGTTTGACAAGGCGAGTAATCTCTGTCAAACGTTCATCAGGGACTTCCACAACCCCTACGTTAGGATCAATAGTAGCGAAAGGATAATTTGCCGCTTCCACTCCAGCTTTAGTAATTGCATTAAATAAAGTTGATTTGCCCACATTTGGTAGTCCCACAATTCCTGCTGTTAATGCCATAATTTCACTCTCTTTCTAAAGGTTTACTTCTTGATGTTTTTTAAGAATTTTTTTCATCTTCTTTTCAAAGTCACGGCGTGTCATGGTAACAATATGCTGACAATTTTCACAACGTATACGAATATCCATACCCATTCGTATAATTTGCCAGCGATTAGTTTGACAAGCATGTGGCTTTTTCATTTCTACTATATCGAACTTATCGTAAGCTTTTGGATCCATTTTGACCCTCCTATTTGTCACTATTTAAACTTGAATGTTAAGTAAGTCTAGAATTCTTGTCAAATCTGAATCGTTGACGAATTCTAATTCAATTTTTCCCTTGTTTCCTTTTGAAACAATTTTAGCGGGTGTCCCAAACTTTTCTTCCATTTGATTTTCAATTGCTAACCAAAGTGGTGATTTATTTTCGGTTCGTCCCTTTTTCGTCATTTTTGGTAATGATTGATTATATTTTTGTACTACTTCTTCTAACTGACGCACTGTAAGCTGTTCTTTAACAACTTTTTTAGCTAAATTCTCCATCTGACTCTTATCTTTTAACCCTAAAATGGTGCGTGCTTGGCCCATAGATAGTTTTTCTTCATTTACTAACTGTTTAATTGGATCTGGCAATTGAAGTAAACGAATATAATTGGCTATATAAGGGCGACTTTTCCCAATACGTTCAGCAACTTCTGCTTGCGTTAGTTTTAAACGTTCCATTAGCATATCATATGCTTCTGCTTCTTCTAAAGGACTCAAGTCTTCTCTTTGCAAGTTCTCTATTACAGCAATCTCAATCATTGCTTCTTCATCAAGTTCTCTAACAATTGCTGGAATGGTTGTTTTGCCTGCCAATTTAGAAGCACGTACCCTACGCTCTCCTGCAATAATTTCATATCCTTTAATAGAGGATTTTCTAATAATAATAGGTTGGAAAACACCCGTTTGACGAATCGATTCCGCTAACTCATTCAAAGCATTGAGATCAAAGTGTTTTCTAGGTTGGTAGGGATTTGGACGAATATCTTCTAATTTAATTTCGGTGACCATTTCGTGATCGTTAGGTACTTCTTCATAAGCTGAACTAAAGAGAGCTTCCATTCCACGACCTAGTCCACCTTTTTTTGGTTTATTGGCCATTATTGATCACTTCCTCTGCCAATTCTTTATACATGATGGCTCCTCTAGATTTTGGGTCATAATCAATTACTGACAAACCATAAGATGGAGCCTCTGACAAACGAATGTTTCGTGAAATTACCGTATCATATACTTTCTCTTGGAAGTATTTACGTACTTCATCAACTACTTCATAGCCCAAGTTCGTGCGCGCATCTAGCATAGTTATTAATACACCTTCAATTCTGAATTGAGGATTTAATGACTTTTGAACTAAGCGGATTGTATTTAATAATTGACTTAAACCTTCTAAGGCATAATATTCTGCTTGAACCGGAATCAAAATTGTATCAGATGCTGTAAAGGCATTAATAGATAATTGCCCTAAGGACGGTGGACAATCTACTAAAAGATAATCATAATCTTGCTTTATTGATTCTACAGCTTCTTTTAAGCGAAATTCGCGGTCTTTAAAATTTACTAATTCAATTTCAGCAGCTGCTAAAGAAATAGTTGATGGGATAATATCTAGATTTTCTCTAGAAGTGGTTAAGATACTATCCTGAATAGGTACTCGATCGACCAGCACTTCATATAAGCTATAAGTCACATCGCCTCTTTCAATTCCTAAACCGGAAGTAGCATTTCCTTGAGAATCGGAGTCAATAACCAGTACCTTTTTCCCCATAAAGGCTAATGCTGCACCCAAATTAACAGTTGTGGTTGTTTTACCAACTCCGCCTTTTTGGTTGCCGATTGCAATCATTTTTCCCATATGCTTCCTCCTTTTATTTTATAGGCTGTTTGCTTGGCTTACCTGCTTTACGTGGATATTTATTGGGAGTATCTAATGTTTTTTCTATTAATAATAGTGTTCTCTCACCTTCATCTTCAGGCAGATAAGTTTGCACCACTTGTTCTAACTTTGCTCCTAATATTTTAATCGCCTTTTCAGCTTCTTTTAATTCCGTATTTGTTTGTTCATGGCTGCCTTTTAAAACTATAAATTTTCCACCTTTTTTTAGTAAAGGAAGACAGTACTCAGCTAAAACATTTAAAGGAGCTACTGCCCGAGCAGTCACTAAATCAAATTGTCCACGATAATTTGAATCTTGGCCCACATCTTCAGCCCTGCCATGGAGAAACTCTATTTGTTCAAGTTTTAAATTGGAACTTAAATCTTTTAAAAACTGAATACGTTTATTTAAAGAATCGATAATCGTCAGTTCAATTTCAGGATGAATAATTTTGATTGGTAAGCTTGGAAAACCTGCTCCCGCTCCTACATCACACATCTTCAAATAATAGTTCGCTAAAGGTAAATGCCACAGCGGCATTAAAGAATCATAGAAGTGTTTAAGATAAACTCCTTCTTTATCAATAATAGCTGTCAGATTAACTTTTTGATTCCATTCAATTAACCACTGATAATAAGTGGAAAACTGTAGTAGTTGATCGGGACTAATTGATAATCCTTGATCTTGCAATTTCTTTTTAAACTGATTTTCTTCCATATAATCCCTCTCATTTTGGTAATTGTGAAACAATGTTTCACAGCAACTTTACTTTACTAAAATAACTACTCAATAGCAACATCTATCCTTCAATAAATTTCGAAAGATAATTAAATTACTTAAATTTATAGTATCTGCTTTTTTCATTTTAAAAAGATCCCTTCTTAATTAGCTTGCTAATTGAGAAGAAGATCTTTATCTTTTTGGTGATTTTTAGTTGATTATTGATGAGATTCAATTTTTGCAATTTTACCCTGTTGAATATAGATTGAAAGAATGGCAATATCAGCCGGATTGACACCTGAAATTCGACTAGCCTGTCCAATGTTAGAAGGTCGAATTAATTTTAATCTTTCTCTTGCTTCAGTTGCTAAGCTATCCACTGCATCGTAATCTAGGTTTTCAGGAATTATTTTTTCTTCCATAGCTTTAACACGATCGACCTTATGGTTAGCTTTATTAATGTAGCCTGCATATTTGATTTGAATTTCAACTTGTTCTCCTACTTGTCGATTAACTTCAGTCGTTAAAATAGGTAAAGCTTTAATCAATTCAAAATATTTAATTTCCGGTCTTTTTAAAAGTTCACTAGCTAAAATTCCATCTTTAAGTGGCGTTGAATTGATTCTTTCAAAATACTCTGCTAAACCCTCTGTACTTGGCTTAATACGAATAGACGCTAAGCGATCAAGTTCTGCTTTTACAGCAGCTTCTTTCGTTTTAAAATGCTGATAACGTGCTTCATCCACCAATCCAATTTTATAGGCTTTTTCTGTCAAACGGAAATCTGCATTATCATGACGTAGTAATAAACGGTATTCAGCCCGAGAAGTTAGCAAACGATAAGGTTCAGTCGTTCCTTTTGTTACAAGGTCATCAATCATAACACCAATGTAGCCTTCTGAACGCGTTATAATAAAAGGGTCTTTGTCAAAAGCCTTATGGCAAGCATTGATTCCTGCAACAATTCCTTGTCCCGCTGCTTCTTCATAACCACTCGTTCCATTCATTTGACCGGCAGTGAATAAGCCAGGTAAATCTCGCACTTCTAAGGATAGCGTTAATTGATGGGGTACCACTACATCATATTCAATAGCATACCCTGCTCGCATCAATTTTGCTTCTTCTAAACCTTCTACTGAATGGAGCATCTCTAGTTGGACATCTTCTGGTAAAGAAGTTGACAAGCCTTGGACATACATTTCTTTAGTATTACGACCTTCAGGTTCGATAAACACTTGATGGCGTGGTTTGTCACTAAAACGAACTATTTTGTCTTCTATTGATGGGCAATACCTAGCCCCTACTCCTTCAACTATTCCCGAAAACATAGGTGCTTTATGCAAATTATTTCTAATTATATTATGCGTTTGACCATTGGTATGTGTCAACCAACAAGATATTTGATCTTGCAAATAATCTTTATCATCTGTCAAATAAGAAAAATGATTCGCTTTAATATCGCCAGGCTGTTCTTCTGTTTTGTCAAAATGGACTGAGTCATAATGCACTCGTGGAGGTGTTCCAGTTTTAAAACGAGTTAATTCAATCCCTAATTCCATTAAATGTTCAGACAGTTTAACAGAAGGTAGGGTGTTATTAGGACCGGAAGAATAGGCTAAATCTCCAATAATAATTTTTCCTCGTGAAGAAGTACCTGCCGTTAGAACTACAGATTTAGCACGATAAATAGCCCCCGAATTGGTAATAATACCGCGACATTGATTTTCTTCAATTAAAAGTCTTTCAACAAGTCCTTGTTTGAGGTCTAAATTATCTGTTTCTTCTAAGACTTGCTTCATTGTATTGGAGTAATGTTGCTTATCTGCTTGAGCTCTGAGTGCTTGAACTGCTGGTCCTTTACCGGTGTTTAAAAGACGCATTTGGATATAAGTCCTATCTATATTACGTCCCATTTCTCCACCCAGTGCATCAATTTCACGTACAACGACCCCCTTAGCAGGTCCACCAATTGATGGATTACATGGCATAAAGGCTACCATTTCTAGATTCATCGTAATTAAAAGTGTTTGAGCACCTAGTCGAGCTGAAGCTAAAGCTGCTTCCGAACCTGCATGCCCGGCTCCTACAACAATTACATCATATTGACCCGCTTCATATGTTTGCATTATATTTCACCTCTGTTTTTCATAAATTCAACCTGATGGTCGATTAAGTCACCCTTTTTATCATAAGCAAATTTAGCCCAAAAATAAGGTTTGTTTTCTAAGACCCATTGTAAAAAGAGATAATCCCCTTCCCAAATTGGTTTGTCCAAGACATCGTCATAATCCACCCACTCTAAAGTCCCTTCGTCACAGTCCTTTAATAGGTCTCCTTCAAAATCTGTCACTCTATAGACAAAAGAATACCAATCTCTATCATCATGGGTAAAATCTGGAAAAGTTATGAAACCTAAGGGGATTAAGCTTTTGGCCCTTAGACCCGTTTCTTCATAAATTTCACGAATTGCACACTCTTGAGGACTTTCTCCTGCTTCAAATTTTCCACCGACGCTAACCCATTTTCCTCCATGGATATCATTTTCTCTTTTATTACGGTGGAGCAATAATAACTGTTTTCCATTATCCAGATAACAAATTGTAGATAATTGTTGCATTATAGCTTTCCTACTTTCCTAAACAGAATTGACTAAATAACTTATCTAATAATTCATCTTGTACGCTATCACCTGTTATTTCGCCCAAAAGATCCCAGGCTCTAGTAAAATCTATTTGTACCAAATCAACAGGTACGTCTGCTTGACAAGCATTCACAACTTCGTCAAGCGCTTGAATTGCTTGCTTTAGTAAATTAGTATGACGTGAATTAAGTAAATAATTAATATCATTCGACTCTAAATTTCCCGTATAAAACAAATTTTCAATTCTTTCTTCTAGTAGATTTAATCCTTGATCTTTTAAGATTGAAATTGGGATGATTTCCTCTTTATTTACTACATTTGTCAACTTTGTAAAATCAATTTGACTCGGCAAATCGGTTTTATTTAATAAAATGATTCGCTTTTGATCCTTTGTCAAAGATAAAAGTTCTTTGTCAATTTCTGTCAAAGCTTCAGATTGATTTAAAATCAAAATAACTAAATCAGATTCTTCCATAATTTTACGACTTTTAGCCACACCAATTTGCTCTACCAATTCATCAGTTTGGCGAATGCCTGCTGTATCGATTAAATGTAGGGGGACTCCTTTGACATTGATGTATTCTTCAATAGTATCTCGAGTTGTTCCAGCGATATCAGTCACGATTGCTTTGTCAAATCCAGTTAAGTAATTTAGTAAACTCGACTTACCAACATTTGGTTTACCTATAATAGCTGTTCGTATTCCTTCACGGAAAAGACGGCTATTTTGAGCTTTTTTCAAAATTTGATTTATTTTATTTTTTACATATTGTGCTGTTTCTATAAGAGTTTGACTAGACATCTCTTCAACATCATCATATTCCGGATAATCAATCGTTACTTCAATTTGAGCTAAACTTTCAAGCATTTCTTGGCGCAATTGTCTAATTTGCTGAGATAGGGTTCCTTTTAATTGGTTTAGAGAAGCGTCCATAGCTTTACCTGTTTTAGCTTGAATTAAATCCATCAAAGCTTCTGCTTGTGACAAATCAATGCGACCATTTAGAAAGGCGCGCTTTGTAAATTCACCTGGTTCAGCCATGCGCGCACCTTCTAATAAACAACTTTCCAGGATTCGCTGCATAGCTACGATACCACCATGACAATTAATTTCTACTATGTCTTCACGTGTATAGGTTTTTGGTCCTTTTAAGATAGTGACCATTACTTCATCTAAGACTTTTTGATCCTTATCTACTATATGACCATAATGGATGGTATGACTTTCAACCTGACTCAAGTCTTTGCCTTTAAATATTTTTTTTATTATTGGCAAAGCATCCGGACCACTCATACGTACTATTCCAATAGCCCCCTCGCCAATTGCGGTTGAGATAGCTGCAATTGTGTCTAAAATATACATACTTAATACCCCCTTTAATCATAAAAAAAGTGCTCAACGAAAGATACCTAAGTTTTTTAGGTCATTCGAAAGCACTTTGACTGCCTGTCTATTTATCGTAGTAATTGTATCAAATCGTTATTCTTCTTGCAAGATAGGTGTGAAACTGTTTAGATAAATTATATTTAAAAGAGAGTGTCTAGCTTTTTTTTAACATAAGCTCTCCAAAACATTTGCCTTAATAAAAACACCATTCCTCTAATTAAGAATGGTGATCTTCACTTATTCTAAGGTTAATTCTTCACTACTCAAAGGCGTTTGCGTATTACTACTATCTTCTTGCTTGACCCATTTGGGATCTATTTGATGAATTCCATTAGGAGGATAAGATATGGCATTGAGTAGCATACCATTTCCAAACACTTCTAAACTCACTTGATTAACAGAGTAATAGTCAGCAATATTCACCATCATGGCAATTGCTACCGCTTTTTCACCTGCTGGATATCGGTTTAAACTAGCAACAACACCGCTTGAAAAATTGAGATGGGCAATTCCATTGGACTCATAAATATCAACCACTTGTATTTCGGGAGTAATCCATTGGTTATCGTAATAAAAGCGCTGAAAAGCTGTTGCTAGGGTATCGTTTGTTTGCCAGGCAAAGTCAACTGTCTCTTTTTGAATAAAAGGTTCTTCTGTTGAAGATTGAGGCATGTACCAATCCATTTTGCTTACTAACATTACATTATCTGTAATCGATTCTGCAAGATAATATTCCTCTTTATTTTCTTGCCATTGAGCAATAATCCCTTTATTAGCAGCAAATAGCTGATGTCTTTCGCCCTCTTCAAATTGAGTCACAACTTCAATCACTTCTTGATAGATTTGATCACCGATATTCACTTCTTTATATAAGCCGACGATTTTTGAAGGAATGTTACCGTCATATAACCATTCAGTTCCTACTTTTAAAGGAGATTGTAAAATGATTAGACCTTTTTCTAATTGATTAGCTTCTATTGAGTTTTTTAAATAATTAGTAAATCGACGCTCTTTTTCAAATTTTCCGTATAGTTCAATCACTTCAGTATTCCAACGATAGAGTTCAATGGTTTTTTCATCAGCTAGCGTCTCTCTCACTTGCATCTGTTGGCTTGTTTGATCCATATATTCAACATAGCTAGTTTTACCATTGGAAAGGATTTTTACTTGATTAGCATTATAAGGAAGAAAATTTTCTAAATTATAGTTTACATCTTCTCCTTCTTTAATCCACGAGTTAGGATCAATAACTACTTGGTCGGATGTATTGGCTTTCTTATTATTTATTTGATCTAGCTGTGTTTCTTTATTTTCTGCTTGTTTCTTCTCTATCTTCATTTGGTTTTCTTTACTCAATTTAATCATAGGTTCTTGTTTACAAGCTGATAAAGTAATAACAATTAACAAAAGCCAAAATATCTTTCTGCCAGACAGACTCAAATCCGTCACCTCCTAAAACAAGCTATATTATATCATAATTTTTATAACCTTCTAATATAATTTTACTAGTGCTTCGTTTTAAAAATAAGACCATTGATTTATTCATGATAATTTTCAATTATGACTAAACATTTATAAAAAAGGTTTGAGAGAAAAAATCCCTAAGCAGAGCTTAGGGACGTAATTAATATTATGGGACGTAATCTACCACTAAATATCGATTAGGATCTTTACCTTCAGAGTGGGTTGCAATATGCTCATATTGTCCAAGATAAGCATGAATTTGTTTGCGTTCATAAGCAGGTAACGGATCTAGGATGACTGTTTGTTTGGTAGTTAAAACTTGCTCAGCAGTTCTTTCTGCCATTTGTTCAAGTACATTTAAACGACGGTCACGGTAATCCCCAACATTTAATAAAACTGAGATTCGTTTACGATCACGTCTATGCAATAAAACCTGAACTAAAGTCTGTAAGGAATTGATAATTTTTCCATGTTTACCAATGACTAAACCTGATTTGTCCGTTTCAATATTAAAAACTAACTGATTACCTCTTAATTCGTATTCAATGTGCGATTCTGCACCATATAAACGAATAACTTCTTCGAGGTAATGGCAAGCCGCTTGATACTCTTCTTCTATTGTAGATTCACTTTGTGCAACTTCTGTTTCAGACGTTTGGTTTTCATTTGAAACTTTTTCACTCACTTTTTGCTCGACTGTTTCAGATTTTTTATCTTCTGCTTGTTTTTCAATGGAAGATTCTTTTTCTAAAACAACATTGTCAGTTTTTCTTTGATCGTGAACCTCTTCTTTAACAGGCTCACTATGTTTTTGATTATTTTGACGGATATAATCTTTAGTTTTATTTACTGTTTCTTTATGTTTTTGACCTGTTTTATCCTTATGTTCCATTCCAACTTTTTTTTCTAATTGATTGGTTAATTCTTTTAATGATAGATCAGTCTTAGCTTCAATATGAACTACTGCTTCTTGCTTACCGAAGCCAAAGAAACCTTTTTTTCCTTCACTTATAATACGGATATCGGCTTCTTCTCGACTAATTCGCAATTGTTTTAACCCTTTTTCAATAGCTAATTCGACATTTTCAGCCCTAACAGTCATATTATGATCTAACATATCATCACTCCTTTTAATTTATTTACGACTTTTAACTTTTTTCAAGGCCTTACGCAATTGACGCTCTTTTTCTTTTTCATGAGCAATGCGTTCTTGGCGTTCTTTAATCATTTTATATGGATTGTTAAAAATTAAAATAATAATTACAGTAATTAAATTCGATATAAACCAATAAAGTGAAACTGCACTAGGTAAAGCAAAAGATATAGAGAAAATCATAATTGGCATAGTTATCATCATAATTTTCATTGAAACATTTTGTTGAGGATTTGCTTTACTACTTAGGTAAGTAGATAAAAATGTGAATAGAGCCGCTAAAAGAGGGAAAATAAAGTAAGGGTCTGGTTGTCCTAAATCAACCCAAAGAAACTGTCCTTGTCTTATAAGCTCTGTTCGCGAAATCACTTGATACAAGGCCATCAAAATTGGTAATTGAATTAAAGTTGGTAAGCAACCTGCGAATTGATTAACTCCTTTTTCATCAAACAATTCTTGTTGCTCAGCTTGAAGTAATTCCATTGAGTGACGATCTTTATGAGGGTACTTAGCTTTAATGGCTTCAATTTCCGGTTGTAACTCCATTATTTTATTTTGAGATTTCATCTGCATTAATGTCAAAGGGGTTAGCAAAAGACGAATTAAAAGGGTTAAACTAATAATACCTAAACCAAAATTATGACCCATTAAACCACTTAGCCAAACAATAAATTGAGAGAAGGGATAGAGAACAAATTGATCCAAAAGATTTGATGAATCGTTAGTAATCGGTTCATTAATATTTGCACAAGCAGATAATACCACTACAATAGCTAATAGCAGTGAAAGTTTTAAAATTTTATTTACTTTTTTATTGCTCATTACGACCTCCAGATTTTTCTAGTTTAAATAATGGTTGGATAATTTTAGCTTTCTTCATAACGTGAATAATCGATTTCTTTATTTGCTTTAAATCCTTATCACAAATATCCTTACGAGCAATCAATAGAAAATCAACTTCAGGAATAACCATATCTTCCACCTCATGCAAGGCTTGTCTTAAATAGCGTTTTATTTGATTTCTAAAAACTGCATTACCTAACTTTTTACTTACTGACAAACCGACACGAAAATGTTTTTGACCTGGTTTTGAATAGGTATAAATAACCAGTTGACGGTTTGCTGTAGAGTTTCCTTGATGAAAGACTCTTTGAAAATCCTTATCACTTTTTACTCGATATTCTTTTTTCATTAGACTATCACTCCGATGTTTTAGAGTCCTCATAATATTATATCAAAAATAAGAATAATTGGAATCTCTCTCTTTATTTTATAAAAAAAAGGCCTCACTTGGAAGCCTCAAAATTATGCAGTTAACTTTTTGCGTCCTTTTAAGCGGCGCTTGCTTAATACACGACGTCCATTTTTTGTTGACATGCGTTTACGAAAACCGTGTTCTTTACTACGTTGACGTTTTTTAGGTTGGTATGTTCTCTTAGTCATGCAATACACCTCCTTGTTGCTAAATATAAACAATACTAGAATAGTTTATAAGAATGACTCCTTTAAAGTCAAGTGTTTTTTAATATTCTATTAAATATCCCAATCGATGTAAAATCTTAACAATTGTCAACAACTTATCCACAGTTTTTAAACAAACCCTAAAAAAATAAAATTCTTTTAACAAACTAGAGGATAAAATTATCCACATTTTCTAAGCTTGTCAATAAATATTATTTTATCCACAAACTCTGTTGAAAACATTATTTAAACCTTTAAGGAAGTTGATGGCATAGGAATTGTTATTTTTTTCCTTTTGCACAAATCTACTTAATGTTTACTTAACTACTTTTTTATCCACACATTTAATTCACATGTGGATAACTTAAATGTGAGTATGTGGATAGAGTTTTTTACACATTCTCAACTTGTGGAAAACTCTAAATATGATACAATAATCTTAACTATATTAACTTATTCGAGGTGAAATGAATGGATGAAAAAGATCTTTTTTGGCAAGGAGTTCAAGATTATTTAAAAGAAATCCTGTCCACTTCTTCCTATCGATCCTGGGTTGAACCTTCAATCCCTACTCGAATTGGTAATCAATCAATTACGATTGCAGTTCCTAATCCGATGACTAAAAAATATTGGGAAAATCATTTGGTAAACTATATATTGCAATATAGTCGTGAACGATATGGTATTGAATATGAACCTCAATTTATAATTTATCAAAGCAATCAAAATGAACCCATGCTTTCGAAATCGATTGATAAGCAAGGAGAGACAGACAGTCTTCCAAGCTTTTCTGACTCAAAATTAAATCCTTCTTATACCTTTGAAAACTTTGTGATTGGTGAAGATAATAAAATGGCTGCAGGAGCTGCCCTGGCAGTGAGTGATGGTCCAGGAAAAACTTACAATCCCTTTTTAATTTATGGTGGTGTAGGTTTAGGAAAAACTCATTTAATGCAAGCTATAGGTAACGATATCCTACGTAAAAAACCTTCTACTAAAATTAAATATGCAACCAGTGAATCTTTTGTTAATGATTTTATTACCAGTATTCAAAACGGTTCTCAAAAAAAATTTAGGGAAATGTATCGTGAAATAGATGTCTTATTGATCGATGATATTCAATTTTTATCGAAAAAAGATGCCACACAAGAAGAATTTTTCCATACCTTTAACGAACTTTATAATAATAATAAACAAATTATTTTAACTTCAGACCGTTTACCAAATAATATTGATAATCTCGAGGAAAGGCTTATTTCACGATTCAAATGGGGATTATCAACCGACATTACCCCTCCTGATTTGGAAACTCGTATCGCTATCCTTAGAAAAAAGGCTGCAAATAATCGATTGGATATTGATTCTGAAACTCTCACATATATCGCTAATAATGTAGATACAAACATACGTGAATTAGAAGGAGCTTTAATGAGAGTTTTTGCCTATGCAGCTATAGAGGGCAAAGAAATTACAAGTCATTTAGCCGCAGAAGCTCTCTCTTCTATTTTTGGAGAGCAAAAAGAAAAAGTAATTGATGCCGAATCTATCATTTCTACTTGTAGTCAATTTTATAAAATATCCACTGAACAAATTAAAGGAAAGAAAAGGAATAAAGAAATCGTTACTGCTCGTCAAATTGCTATGTATCTTACACGTGAATTAACAGAACTATCTTTTCCTAAAATTGGTGAAGCTTTCGGTAATAAAAACCATACAACGGTTATCCATGCTTATGAAAAAATCTCTGAAGATCTTAAAAGTAATACTACCCTCAAACATGAAATTGCAACAATCAAACAGATGCTAGAATAAAGAATGTGGATAAGTCTACTGTAAAAAATCATCTTTACACATAGTCATCAACAATGCTAAAGCCTAGTTTGTAGAACTCTTTATCACTTATACACTCTATCAACAAGCCCTACTATTATTACTTAGATATATAATAATTATTTATAAAGGAGAAAATTATGAAATTTACAATTAACCGATCTGCTTTTACTCAACAAATAAATAATGTTCAAAGAGCTATTCCTTCTAAAACAACCATTAACATTCTATATGGAATTAAATTATCTTTAGATAGTAATGGAATGACTTTAATAGGTAGCGATGCTGATATATCTATCGAAAGTCATATTTCAGTTGATGAACCCTTAGCTAATTTACAAATTGAAGAAACAGGCCAAATTGTATTACCTGCACGTTTATTAAATGAAATTATTAAAAAATTACCACAAGATGAGGTAATAGTGAGTGTAGATGATCAATTTAAAGCAACTATTCAATCTGGTAATGCAAAATTCCAAATTGTTGGTATTGATGGAAATGAGTATCCTCGTTTGCCTATTATTGACCTAGATCATCAAATTCAACTTCCAACACTTACTTTTAAAAATATGATTCATCAGACTATTTTTGCAGCTTCTAATCAAGAATCACGTCCAATTTTAACAGGACTTCACTTAATGCTAGAAAAAGATTACTTAGTGGGAGTGGCAACAGATAGCCATCGTTTAAGCCAAAGAGAAATTCCTTTAAAATTAACTGAGAATTCGCATCATTTAGAAGCAATCACTGTTCCTAAAAAAACAATGATTGAATTGGCTAGAATAGTTCCTGATAATGCTGATTTAATGATGACTATATCGAATCAACAAATTATTTTTACTTTCGAAAACATAACAATTTATTCACGCTTACTGGAGGGTAATTACCCTGCTACTGATCGGTTAATTCCTAATTCATCTGAAACAGAAATCGTCTTAAATGCGGCTGATTTTCTGCAAGCAATTGAACGGGCCTCTTTAATGTCACATGAAGGAAAAAATAATATTGTCCAATTAGATATTCAAACAGACCATATCGAGTTATTTGTAAAAGGAAATGAAATAGGGAATGTGGCAGAAGAAATTCAATTTGTTTCCTCAAATGGTGAAGAGCTTCAGATTTCATTCAACCCTGACTATATGAAAGAAGCTTTAAGATCTTTTGGCGATATAGAAATTACCATTCAATTTAATTCAGCAGTTCGTCCAATGCTTATAACACCAAGTGTAAAGAGTGAATTACCCCACAATGATTTACTGCAATTATTAACACCAGTTCGTACACATTAAAACTTTTTAGCGGGTCTAATAAACGACCTGCTTATTTTTTGCCATTATTTAGCATTTAAGCCTAATTTAACTTAAATAAGCTTTTTATACTCTGAAGGTCAAATTTATTTAAAATGGCATTTTTCCGCCAAAAATTTGAGATTTAAGCTATTTAGTAGTATAATGAATCTAATAAATTACTAATGAGGTGGCCAAATGGAACATAAAAAAGTCAAAATAGATAGTGACCATGTAACACTCGGCCAATTATTAAAAATAGTAGATTTAATATCCAGTGGTGGAATGGCTAAATGGTACTTAGGTGAATTTACTGTCTATTTAAATGGCGAATCAGAAAATCGACGAGGAAAAAAATTATATCCTGGAGACCGTGTGGAGTTTGTTCAGGATGAATTAATAGTAGATGTCGTAGATCAATAAGATAGCTTATGAAAATAAAAGAATTAAATTTAACCAATTTTAGGAACTATAAAGAGCTTTCGATTGATTTTCATGACGGTCTAACTATTTTAGCTGGTGAAAATGCCCAAGGAAAAACTAACATCCTTGAGGCCATTTTTTTGTTGTCTTTGGCTAAGAGTCATCGAACCAATCATGATCAAGAAATGATTAGTTGGGAAGAAGATTATGCAAAGATAGTCGGCCAAATAACCACTAAAAACTCTCAATTTCCTTTAGAAATCATATTAAATGATAAGGGTAAGATTGCTAAATACAATCACCTCGATCAAAAGAGACTTTCTCAATTTATAGGTAAATTAAATGTTATCCTCTTTTCTCCCGAAGACATGCAATTAGTTAAGGGGTCTCCAAGTCTAAGAAGAAAGTTTTTAGATACAGAACTCGGTCAAACCCATCCCATCTACCTACAAAATTTATTAGAATATCATCGCTTACTTAAACAAAGAAATGCTTATTTAAAGCAAGCGCGTGAAAAACATACTTATGATCCAGTTTATTTAGACATCTTAACTGATCAGCTAATTGATGCAGGAAGCCAAGTAATTAAATATCGTTTGCAATTTGTTAAAGATTTAGAAGTAATGGCTCACCCGATTCATTATGAACTTTCTAATGAAAGAGATAGCTTATCAATGGTCTATAAGTCTTCCTCTTCTAAACTTGATTATGAGAAGATTGATTTAATTAAAGATCAAATGAGTGAATTGTTCAAATTGTCTATTCAAAGGGAAATCCATCAAGGAGCTACCATATATGGACCTCATCGAGACGATTTAATTTTTAATATTAATGGAAATTCAGCTCAGCAATTTGCCTCACAAGGCCAACAACGAACAGTTGTTCTTAGTTTAAAGTTAGCTGAATTGGATTTATTTTATACAATTGATCAAGATTATCCAGTTCTTTTATTAGATGATGTTCTGTCCGAGTTAGATGATCATCGTCAATTTATTTTGATGAGTAAAATCGAAGGGAAAGTTCAAACAATTTTAACCACAGCTAGTATTGAAAATATTCATATTCAAGAGCTAAAAAATTCTTCAATAAGACATATAAGTAAAGGTAAAGTTCAATAGGAGGATACAAATGGCAGAAAATAACGACAAGAAAAATGTAACTCAACCCCAATATGATGCTGAACAAATCCAAGTATTAGAAGGATTGGAAGCTGTCCGTAAACGACCAGGAATGTATATTGGATCTACTGCGAGTACTGGATTACATCATTTAGTTTGGGAAATTGTTGATAATTCTATTGATGAAGCTTTAGCTGGCTATTGTAGTCAAATTGAAGTAGTCATAGAAGCGAATGGTTCTATTTCGGTAACAGATGATGGTCGTGGAATCCCGATCGATATTCAGTCTAAAACAGGCAGACCTGCTGTTGAAACGGTTTACACCGTTTTGCATGCGGGTGGCAAGTTTGGTGGTGGCGGTTATAAAGTTTCAGGTGGTCTCCATGGTGTAGGAGCCTCTGTTGTGAATGCTTTATCAAGCGAACTATCAGTGGAGGTTTCACGTAATGGAAAAGTTCATCAAATTAAGTTTGAAAGAGGAGCTATTGTATCTGAGTTAAAGGTGGTTGGAGAAGCAACGGAAACAGGTACTAAAGTTAATTTTGTACCGGATCCGTCAATCTTTACTGAAACAACGGATTTTAAGTATGAAATATTAAATGAGCGTATCCATGAGCTAGCTTTCTTAAATAAAGGTTTACGCATTTCTTTACAAGATCGACGGATGGATCGCGAAGCTGATGATAGTTATTTATTTGATGGTGGAATTAAATCATACGTTTCTTATCTTAATGAAGACAAGGGATTAATTTTTGATGAACCTATCTATATTGAAGGTGAACAAGATGGTATTGCTGTTGAAATCGCTCTACAATATACAGATGCTTACCAATTAAATTTACTGTCTTTTGCTAATAATATTCACACTTATGAAGGAGGAACACATGAATCAGGTTTTAAAACAGCTTTAACACGGGTTATTAATGACTATGGTCGTAAAAACAACTTACTTAAAGATGGTGATGATAACTTATCTGGAGAGGATACTCGTGAAGGTCTGACAGCTGTTATTTCGGTTAAACATCCAGATCCTCAATTTGAAGGTCAAACTAAGACAAAATTAGGGAATTCTGAAGTACGAACTGTAACAGATCGCCTTTTCTCTCAACATTTTGAAACATTTTTATTGGAAAATCCTAAAGTTGCACGTTTGATTTTAGATAAAGGAATTCTAGCTTCAAAAGCACGAATGGCTGCCAAGCGAGCTAGGGAGATGACCCGTCGTAAATCCGGTTTAGAAATCGCAAACTTACCTGGTAAATTAGCGGATTGTTCTTCTAAAGACGCAGAAAAATGCGAACTATTTATTGTCGAGGGAGATTCAGCAGGTGGTTCGGCTAAACAAGGCCGTTCAAGAATGTATCAGGCTATTTTACCAATTAGAGGGAAAATCTTAAATGTTGAAAAGGCCTCAATGGAGCGTATATTGAGTAACATTGAAATTCGCTCGCTATTTACTGCCATGGGCACTGGTTTTGGAGCAGAATTTGATGTGAGCAAAGCCCGTTATCATAAACTAATCATTATGACCGATGCAGATGTCGATGGTGCGCATATTCGTACGTTATTATTAACGCTTATTTTCCGCTATATGCGTCCTTTGATTGATGCAGGCTATGTTTATATTGCACTTCCGCCACTCTATAAATTAAAAGTTGGTAAAAAAGAGATTTATTTAGATACACATGAGCAATTACTCCAATGGGAAAAAGAAAATCCAAATACTAAGTATTCATTACAAAGGTATAAGGGTCTTGGAGAAATGAATGAAGATCAACTTTGGGAAACAACGATGAATCCTGAAAATCGTCGGATGCAGCGAGTAACTGTTGATGATGCAGTAGAAGCGGATGCAGTGATGTCTATGTTGATGGGAGAAGAAGTAGAACCCCGTCGTGTCTTTATTGAAACAAATGCAGTCTATGTACGTAACTTGGATGTATAGAATTACCCTTGAAAGGAGTTAGTCATGACGGAAGATCATTTTGATGTTAGCAAACAATCTTTTGAAGAAATCAATTTACCTGATGAAATGCGTAATTCATTTTTGGACTATGCTATGTCAGTAATTGTCGCAAGAGCCCTACCAGATGTTCGTGATGGATTAAAACCTGTTCATCGTCGTATTCTATATGGTATGAATGAATTAGGTGTTACACCTGATAAACCACATAAGAAGTCAGCCAGAATTGTTGGGGATGTTATGGGTAAGTATCACCCTCACGGTGACTCTGCAATCTATGAAGCCATGGTAAGGATGGCGCAACCCTTCTCCTACCGCCAAATGTTAGTTGATGGGCACGGTAACTTTGGTTCAGTCGATGGTGATGGTGCAGCTGCAATGCGGTATACTGAAGCTAGAATGGCTAAAATCACTCTAGAAATGTTAAGAGATATTAATAAAGATACAATTGATTTCCAAGAAAACTATTCTCAAGAAGAAAAAGAACCGGTTGTATTACCAAGTCGTTTCCCTAACCTTTTAGTTAATGGAGTTTCTGGTATTGCAGTTGGTATGACAACTAATATACCACCGCATAATTTAGAAGAAGTCATTGACGCTTTACAAATTCTTATGCGTAATCCAGAAGCGACTGTGGATGAATTGATGGAAGCTTTACCGGGTCCTGATTTTCCTACTGGTGGAATTATTGTTGGAAAATCAGGTATTCGCCAAGCTTATCGGACAGGTAAAGGAAAAATCACAATTCGCGGTAAAGTTGAAATTGAATACTTTGGTAATAATCAAGACCGTGAGCGAATTATTATTAAAGAATTACCTTATGGTGTAAATAAAGCTAAATTAGTTGAAAGAATTGCTGAATTGGGTCGTGATAAGCGAATTGATGGTATCTCCTATATTGCTGATGAGTCTGGTCGTGAAGGTATGCGGATTGTAGTTGAAGCACGTCGAGACGCTTCTGCTCATGTTATTCTAAATAACTTATATAAACATACTCCTTTACAGACTAACTTTGGTATTAATATGCTAGCGATTGATTTCGGAGTTCCTAAAATACTAAATTTAAAAGAAATTCTTGAAAAATATTTAGCCCATCAAGTTGAAGTGATTACGCGACGGACTAAATTTGAAAAAGGAAAAGCAGAAGATCGGGCTCACATCTTACAAGGTCTACAAAAAGCCTTAGATGTCATTGATGAGATTATTGCTATTATTCGTTCTTCCCATGATTCAGAAACAGCTAAGCAAGAATTGATTAATCGTTTTGAATTTTCGCAAATTCAAGCACAATCTATTTTAGATATGCGATTGGTTCGCTTAACTGGATTAGAACGAGAAAAAATCGATGCCGAGCTAAAAGATTTACAAGAATTGATTGTTCGCTTGACTGAAATACTTTCTTCTCAAGAAAGAATTTATGAAATTATTCATGATGAATTAAGAGAAATACTTAAGAAATATAATGATCCAAGAAGAACTGAAATCAAATTGGGTGAAATTCAGTCTCTTGAAGATGAAGATTTAATTGATGAGGAAGATATTTTGATTGCTTTAACCACTTCTGGCTATATTAAGCGTATGACTGAAGATGAGTTCCGTGTTCAAAATCGAGGTGGTAGAGGGGTTAAAGGAATGGGAGTGAGTGACGAGGATTCCATTCAAAGCTTAGTTTCTGCCTCCACCCATGATACCCTCCTCTTTTTCACTAATTTTGGTAAGGTTTATCGCGCTAAGGGTTACGATATACCTCAATATGGAAGAACTTCGAAGGGCTTACCTATTATTAACCTCTTAAACTTAGATAAAGAAGAGTATGTAAGAGATATAGTTAATATTCGTAGAGAAGCTGATGATGAAGACACTCATCTCTTGTTTGTTACTAAAAATGGGACCGTTAAGCGTACTTTAGTAAGTGAATACTATAACATTCGTACCAATGGTTTAATTGCTATTAAATTAAGAGAAAATGATCAGTTAGTGAATGTATTAATTACTGATGGACAAAAAAATATTATCATTGGTTCTAATAATGGTTATGCCGTTAGCTTTAATGAAAATGATGTCCGTGATATGGGTCGGACAGCCTCAGGTGTCAGAGGCATGAGACTCCGTTCAGGAGATTATGTTATTGGTGCTGCTATTTTAGATGATGATAAGCAAGTTCTTGTAGTGACAGAAAATGGTTACAGTAAGCGAACTGAATCTAACCAATATGCTATTAAAAACCGAGGCGGTAAAGGTGTAAAAACATCTAATATCTCTCAAAAGAGTGGTAAATTAGCTGGTTTAGTCACTGTTGATGGTGATGAAGATTTACTAATCATGACCAATGAAGGAGTCGTCATTCGTGTTCATATCGATTCGATTTCAACCGCTTCAAGAGATACCTTGGGAGTTAAGGTTATTCGATTAGATGATGATTCTATCGTTGATAAAATTGTTGTCATTGAAAAAAATGAAGAAAATACAGAAGAAGATATGTCGGAATCTGATAATTCAATAGAAAATTCAGAGGAATAGAAAAATTAGATTGATTTCTTAAAAATAGAGTGATAAAATTATTAAATGTGAGTTAATAGCTTAATAGCTTAACTCCTTGCTCTATGGAGCCATTAGACCAAAAGGAGGTGCAGTCATGAGTCAACCAACTAAATATGAAATCCTTTATATTATTCGTCCAGATATGACCGACGAAGCAAAGAAAGAATTAATTGCTCGTTTCGATCAAATCTTAGTCGATCAAGGATCAGAAGTTATCGAATCAAAAGACTGGGCTAAGAAACGTTTAGCATACGAGATCAACGATTATCGTGAAGGTGTTTACCACTTAATTACTTTAACCGCTGATGATGCTAAAGGGATCAACGAGTTCGATCGTCTAGCACGAATCAACCGTGATATCTTACGCCATATGATTACAAAAGTAGAAGAATAATCACTATGTTTCACGTGAAACACTTGTAGGAGGAAAATTATGAATACCGTACAATTAGTTGGGCGTTTAACCAAGGAAATTGATTTACGCTATACTTCTTCAGGAACTCCAGTTGGAAGTTTTACACTAGCTGTAAATCGCAGTTTTACCAATCAACAAGGTGAGCGTGAAGCAGATTTTATTAATTGTGTGATTTGGCGTAAAGCTGCTGAGAATTTAGCTAACTTTACCCGTAAAGGTTCTCAAATTGGAGTCGAAGGTCGTATCCAAACAAGAAGTTATGATAATCAACAAGGACAGAGAGTATATGTTACTGAAGTTGTTGTAAGTAACTTTCACTTATTAGAACCAAAATCAGTGACTGAACAACGTCCAGTTTCCGATGGTAATCAATCATACAAACAACCAAATCAAACGAATCAGTTTAAAGCTCAACCAAATCAAACGAATAGTAATGATTTTAGTTTTAATCAAGACTTCAGTCAAAATAGTAATCCATTTGGTGACAGTCAGAAGGTGGATATTTCTGAAGATGATCTACCATTTTAGAATAATGTAGAGGAGGAAAATGCATGGCACAACGTCGTGGAGGAAGACGTAGAAAAAAAGTTTGTCATTTCTGCGCTAATCATATCGATTATATTGATTACAAAGATACAGATCTTTTAAAAAGATTTATTTCAGAAAAAGGCAAAATTTTACCTCGTCGTGTAACAGGTACTTGCGCAAAGCATCAACGTACATTGACTAATGCAATTAAACGCGCACGGATCATGGCTTTATTACCATTTACCGTTCAAGAATAATATTTGACCACCCTTTGGGTGGTTTTTTTTGTTTCACGTGAAACATTAAGTAATTAATTAGTAGATAGAACATTTCACTTAAATATGATAAAATAAGTGATATTAATACTACGAGGTGTACTGTGTTTAAAAAAATAAAACTAAAAGAATTTTTTGATTACTTCCATTCGCTTCAAATTTCTTGGCAGATTTATTCTATTTTATTAATTTATATAGTTTTAATTGGAGTAGCCTTTAAATTAGAGTGGCGTATAGGTGTATTATTACTAATTTTCCTTAGTATCATCATTCTATTTTTTACCTTTAATATTAAAGGTTTTATTAAGGATTTAACGAAGATGGCGAGTCATATGTCAGAAAATGCTTCTTTAGCGCAAGAATATGCCCTATATAATGCTCCAATAGGAGTAATACTCTATGATCAAGAAGAAAGAGTAACGTGGACTAACCCAGCTATTAAGAAGATTTTTGAACAGGATATTATTGGTGAAAAAATTGAAAAAGTGGATGGGAAATTGACACAAATTCTTGGACAAAGTAATATGAGTCAATGGCAAGAAGTGTCTTTAACTAATGGTTATTACCGAGCCTTACATCATCATGAATATAAAGCACTTTATCTTTATGACATTACACAAGATATCGAAATTCAAAAAGTAATCGGTGAATCCATTTTAGTAATGGGATCTTTATTATTAGATGATTTTGATGATCTCATTTATGCGATGGATGATGAAGCAAGTGCAAAATTTGAATCTGATTTAATCAGTCGTCTTAATCGCTGGGCAGATCATTATCAAATTTACTTAAAGCAAACTGATGAAGATCAGTTTCTACTTTTGTTGAATGAGAGTTCTTTAAATGAACTCGAAAAAGAAAAGTTTGAATCCATTGAAGCTATTAAAGAGTATTATACCAGTCGAAAAATTCCTATATCGCTTTCTCTCGCTTTTTCTTATAGTCGAAATACTCAACAAAATATAATTGAAGTTTCCAAGCAGGTTAAATCCAACCTAGACTTAGCACTAGGTCGTGGCGGAGACCAAGTTGTTATTCGTGAAATAGAAGGAAAAGCAAGGTTCTATGGCGCAAAGACTAGTTTTACAGAAAACCGTTCGGATATACGCAGTAAAATGTTTTTCCAGGCGCTTAAAAGTACGGTATTGACTTATGATCGAATTTTAATTAGTGGACATCAGTCACCAGACTTAGATTCAATTGGTTCAGCCTTAGCTGTCAGACAAATTGTAAAATCTTTTGATCGCCAAGCCAAAATTCTGATTGATAGAGATGAACTCAACCAAGATATAAAAGGGATTATTAATAATGAGTACTTCGAGAAGTCTGATGAAGAAGTTTTCATTGAAGAAGCAGATTTAGATAACTACTTAAATGAAAAAACTTTACTAATTTTGGTAGACCATCACCGAGCGATGATTTCACAAGCTGAGTCTATCTTTTTTGACTACGATATTGTTATCATTGATCACCATCGCCAGGCAGAAGAATTCCCCAAAAATTGTGTGCTAAGTTATTTAGAACCTTCGGCTTCATCAGCGGTCGAATTACTCACGGAATACTTTAGTGTGATGGATGAAAAGGAAAATGCAATTGATGAAATGCTTGCAACAGTTATGCTAGCTGGTATAATTATTGATACCAATCAATTTTCTTTAAGGACCGGGTCGAGAACTTTTGAAGCAGCGGCATATTTAAAGTCTATGGGTGCAGATAATATAAAAATTAAGCATCTGTTAAAAGAAAGTTTAGAAAGCATTAAAATTAAAAATCGCTTGATTGAGAACACTGAAATAATCGATAAGGTCTTTGCGGTAACAGTAACGGATGAAGATATAGTAGTGGACAATGTCTTAGCTTCTCAAACAGCTGATGATTTGTTAGGAATTGATCAAATTGAAGCTTCATTTGTTATTTATAAACGCCATGAGAACGAAATAGGTATTTCAGCTAGAAGCTTGGGTAAAATAAATGTCCAAGTTATTATGGAAAAGCTTGGAGGTGGAGGTCATTTATCTAACGCAGCAACACAGATAAAAGACCAAACAATCCAAGAAGTAGAAGAACAATTAATTAAGGTAATTAATGTTAAGGAGGACTAAAAATGAAAGTCATTTTGTTAGAAGATGTTCGTAAGCAAGGTAAAAAGGGTCAGATTATAAATGTTTCAGATGGTTATGCTAATAATTACTTAATTAAAAATGGTTTAGCAAAAGTAGCTGATGCTAAAGCAATGAGTGAATTCAAAGCACAAAAGAAAGCTCAAGCAAAGTTGGAAGCGGAAGCATTGCAAGAGGCAAAAGATTTAAAAGTACAAATTGAAAAAGAAGAAACCATCGTTATTATTTCAGCTAAATCAGGTGAAGATGGTCGTTTATTTGGAACCATCCCTTCTAAACAAATAGCACAAGAATTAAAGAAACAATACGACATAGAAGTAGATAAACGTAAAATTGAGTTAGAAAATAACCTTTCATCCTTAGGTTTCCACAATGTTCCGGTTAAATTGCACACCGAAGTAATAGCAACTATTCGTGTAAAAGTCGAAGCAGTTTAGATAAAATATAAAGAGGTGAGACGATGGATATTTCGCAAATGAATCAGATGCAAGCACCTCAAAATATTGAAGCAGAAAGATCTGTCTTAGGTGGTCTTTTATTAGATCCAAAGAAATTAGCAACTGTTCAAACACTTTTACAAGAGCAGGACTTTTATAAAGTAGCCCATCAGCAAATTTTTGCAGCTATGGAGAGAGTTTTTGATCGCGACAATACCTTAGACCATTTGATGTTAAAGAATCAATTAGATGCTTTGGATCAACTAGAAAATGTCGGAGGCTATGAATATATTGTTGAACTAACAGGTTTCACTCCGACCACTGCTAATATTGAAAATTATGCCAGAATTGTTAAAGAAAAATCTATACTGCGACAACTCATTCATGCATCATCGAAAATTTCTCAAGTTGCTTATGATGAAGAACATGCAATAGAAGAGATCATCGATCAAAGTGAAAAGTTAATTTTATCAATAGGAGAAGGCTCTCAGAGTAATAGACCTCAAATGATGAGGCAATTGATAGCCGAGGCTTTTGATAATATCGTAAAATTAGCAGAGGAAAAACGTGATGTTGTTGGTCTTCCTACTGGTTATCATGAGCTGGACAAATTAACTAGTGGTTTTCAACCCGATCAGTTAGTTATTATTGCCGCTAGACCTTCTGTTGGTAAAACAGCATTTGCCTTAAATATAGCACAGAATGTCGCAACTAAATCTAAGGTTCCAGTTGTAATTTTCTCCTTAGAGATGGGTGCATTAGACATGGTATATCGGATGATTTGTGCAGAAGGAAGTATACATGCATCGAATCTACGAACAGGGCAATTGACGGATGATGAATGGAAAAGTTTCACGGTAGCAACTGATATATTAAGAGAAGCTCCTATTTATATTGATGACTCAGCTGGTATACGTGTTTCAGAAATTAGGGCTAAGTGTCGTCGTTTAAAACAAGAAAATCCTGATTTAGGTTTAATCGTCATTGACTATTTACAACTTATTGATGGAAATGGAAGAGAAAACCGCCAACAAGAAGTCTCAGAAATTTCGCGTCAGTTAAAGAAACTATCTAAGGAATTATCGGTTCCAGTAATTGCCTTATCACAACTTTCTCGTGGTCTGGAACAAAGGCAAAATAAGCGACCTATTTTAAGTGATATTCGCGAGTCGGGTTCAATTGAACAAGATGCAGATATTGTCGCTTTTCTTTACCGTGAGGATTATCACCAGCAAAATGGTGATGCAGACGAAGGACACAAGGACGATTTACCAGATAATACGGTAGAAGTAATTATTGCTAAAAATAGAGCAGGTGCAAGAGATACTGTCAAACTACTTTTTAAAAAAGAGTATAATAAGTTTTCAAGTTTATCCTATCAAAAAGAACCTTTTACTGTATAATATAGTAAAAGGTTCTTTTGTTATTTGACAAAGAGTAGTGATTTGAAAGATAGAATACGAGGAGATAATATGGAAGAATATTTAACAGCCCAGGAATTTGCTGATGAATTAGAAGTTACTCGACAATTGATCTATTATCATGCAAAAAAGATTCCTAATGAGGAGAAAGTGTATAATGAAGAAAACAGATTGGTTTTTACAAAAGAACAGCAAAAGCTATTAAAATCTTTTATGACAGATACATTTGACACTCAAATAGAAGAAACAGTCAAAGCCAAAGCCGAAAATAAAAATGAAGTGACAAAAGAAAAAAGTCAGAATTATGAAGAAAGTATAAAAGATAAACCAGGTGAGGAAAATACTGAATCCCTAGATCATTTGACAGAACTCAAGCGTGATTTTTCTTATGATCCTGAACTGGCGAAGCAAATCTCAATTGTCCTTGAAAATGAGCGTGACTCAAAAAACGAAAAGTCAAGTGAAAACGAAGAAGTAAAAGAAAAAGGCTCTTCAAATACTATAAAAAAAAATCTGATGTCAGATGATACGGATCTAAAAAAACAGCAACAAGCCATTAGAACTTATATTGAAAAGACTGTCAAAGAACAACTGAAAGAAAAATGGTTGAAGGATGAAAAAGAAAGAAATGTTCTTATTAATGAACTAAAAGAAAAAAATAAACAAATTAATGATTTACTGCAATTAGTCGACCAGCAACAGCAGCTAATGCTCTTGACAGAAAAGAAGAATAATCATTTAATAGAGACTATTGAACATCTGGGAATAGAAGATAAAGTAGCTCAATCGATGAAAGTCTCTTCGGATGAAGATGATGAACAAAACGAATCAATTAAGTCAAAGTCATGGTTGCAAAGGTTATTTAGCTAATTTTATTCGCAGTAAGAAATTTAGGAGGATTTTATGAATTTAGAGGAAGTAGTGATTGTTTCAGCAAATCGAACAGCTATAGGAAGATTTGGCGGCAGTTTGAAAGATGTTTCGGCAGTGGAAATGACTAGTCAGTTACTCAAAAGGATGCTTGATAATATCACTCTCGATCCTTCTTTAGTTGATGAAGTTTTCATGGGAAATGTCTTGTCCGCAGGTTTAGGTCAAAACGTTGCTCGTCAAATAGCTATTCAATCTGGTATTAGTTTCAAAACACCTGCTACAACTATCAATCAAGTTTGCGGATCCGGAATGAAAGCTGTTATGTTAGCTAGCCAGTCTATTATGACAGGTGAAAATGAAATTGTGGTGGCGGGGGGTTGTGAAAATATGAGTCAAGCCCCTCATATTCTTTCCAATCATCGCTGGGGCTCCAAGCTAGGCAATGATAGGGTAGTGGATACTTTAGTTTTTGATGGTTTGACTGATGCTTTTGAAGGTTATCACATGGGAGTAACCGCTGAAAACTTGGCTGAAAAATATCAAATCAGTCGCGAAGAACAAGATGAATTTGCGTTAAGCAGTCAAAAGAAAGCTGAAAAAGCTTATTCTTCTGGTCGGTTTAAGCAAGAAATTATTCCTATTGTCCAAATGAAGCGTGGTCAAGAAGTTGTTTTTGAAGAGGATGAAAATATTCGCATGGGACAAACTCTTGCCGACTTAGAAAAATTGAAACCAGTATTTAAAGAGAATGGGACTGTGACTGCAGGCAATTCCTCAACTATTAATGATGGTGCTGCTGTCTTACTCCTAATGTCTAAGCGTAAAGCGAAAGAGTTAGGACTAGAAATAATGGCTAGTATTCGTTCAATAGGTAAAGCAGGCGTTGAACCCTCTTTAATGGGAACAGGACCTATTCCAGCTACTCAAAATGCTTTAAATAATGTCGGTTTAACCATTGAAGATATGGATTTAATCGAAGGAAATGAAGCATTCGCAGTCCAATCTTTAGTAGTCAATCGAGAATTAGGAATTAAGGACGAAATCATTAATGTTAATGGAGGAGCTATTGCTTTAGGGCATCCAATTGGCTGTAGTGGAGCGAGAATTCTTGTCACCCTGATTCACGAAATGAAGATACGTAATGTGGAAAGAGGATTAGCGACCTTATGTATAGGTGGCGGACAAGGAAATGCTGTCATAATAGAAAGAACGCGAGCATAATTTTACAAAAAATAAAGGGGCTGGGACAAAAGCCTTGAATAATTAAAGAAAGTCCGGTCAACGAGACAATCGTTAATCGGACTTTTTCTTTAAAAATATAAACCATGTCTTTCGATCAAGCCGACACCTTCCTGGAAGCCCTCGTTACGATTGAGAAGCGTTTGTAAACGTAAAAGAAAAAGCGAAGTTAGATTTTACTCGCCACCCCCTTTGCGATAAAGATAAGGTGAAGATCGAAGTCAAGCTGATATTTGTGGTCAATAATCTACGTAAATACGCAAAGTAGCGAGCCTAGATTGGAAAGTCACTTTCCAATCTAGGCTCGCTGAAAATTTTGAGGCGGCTGAGAAGCCCTTTTGTTCCAGCCGCTTTAATTTATTCATAGGGTTCAACATGAATGTCGATATCTTTAATTTGAAATTGATCTTGTAAGATAGCTTCGATTTCTTCTGTAATACAATGTGATTGATAGACGGACATACTCGGATCTAAAGCAATGGTAACATCTAAATAGATCTGTTGTGTAGCCATTCTTGCGCGAATGGAATTAATAGCAATCACATCAGGGTGGGAGAGAATACATTTTTCATAAATTAATAATGTTTCAGGGTCAAATCCATCTGATAAAGTAAAAGTCGATTCTTTAAAGACTTCAAAGGCAGACAGTATAATAATAATGCCCACTGTAATTGAAAGAAACGTATCGATAATAGGAAAGCCCCAGCTGACACATAAACTTCCGATAAGAGTTGCTATTGAAATAAGTAAGTCACCTTGCATATCCTTAGCAGTAGCTTTTAAACCGACAGAATTTGATTGGGTGGCTAATTTTTTTAAATAGGACTTCGTTAAAGTCAGAATTACGATTGAAAGAAGTGTAGTAAGAAGAACTTGTTGGCTTGTTTGTGAATAGTCTTTGGAAAAAAGTTGACTCATTCCTGAAAGAATTACTTGAAAGCCAATTGTGAACATTAGCAAAGAGACAATGAAACTGGATATAATTTCGTATTTTTCATGTCCAAATTTATGGTTATGATCAGCAGGCTTCTTTGCTAAATATAATCCAATCCACACAGCAGAAGAGGCAATAATGTCTGATAAGTTATTCAGACCATCAGCTTGTAAAGAATTTGCTTTAAAGATTGAAGCGGTAGTTAACTTGATTGTTGTCAGTAATAAATAAACTGTAATTCCAATCACTGCACCTTTGGAAGCGAGTTTGTAATTATTCATAAAGATTGAAAACTCCTAACGGTTTATTTCTATGAAATTAAATTTAATCATTATAAAAAGACCAGTAGTTTAATCCTTCATCTAGCAAAATTTGCTCATTAATGGGCTGGAAACTATACATTTTTTCAGGATTATCATTGGGATCATTGACATAGACATAGCCAGGTTCATAGCCACGAATTACGATAATGTGACCTACATCGGTAAAGAAACCAGGTTTGACAGATGCAATTACCACTTGGCCTTTTTGGACAGCTTCCATAGCAGAGTAAAAATTATTACCATGATTATAAAAATTAAATCCGTGATCGGTTGCATAATCTGAAAATATAGTCCAGGAGGTACCCTCATTTTCGAAAAAATAATCGTGACCGGACCATTCAAGCACTTCTTCTGGCTCAACCAATCGGTTGGATAGATAAGAATATACCATGGCTAAAGATACGATTGCACAACCATTGTCACCTAAAGTATCTTGTTGACTAGCGCCATAATCGATGTCTGAATAAAGGGGTGACTTTTGTAAAATTAATGGAACATCCATTTGTAAATAAGAGTTTTTACTAGCGAAGGAAGGCTGATCAGGGAGAAAGAGGGTTCCTTCTCTTTCAATACTCATCTGGTTCTCATTGATGGCTTGTACAATATCTTGTTGAGCACTCATAATATTTCCTTGATAATCTGTTCTTATAATATCAGCAATCGATTCTTGAACATCTTGAATGGAAGCTGTTTTGGAACCATATTTATTTAATTCAAGGGCCAGCATTTTTTCTTCTTCTGTAGCTGTTTCTTCATTAATGGTTTCATTTTTTACACTCGGTAATTTTTTTTTAATTAGTGCTTGATTGGATGTTGTAACTTTCTCTGGACTGGTATTTTCTTTTGTAGAAAGATGGTTTAAGTAGAAAGTTAAGCTTAGACTTAATAGGATGGTTATAAGGGATAAGAAGGCTGCAAGACGATTTATTTTGTCTTGAAATGAATGCATGGTTTTCCTCCTCAATGGAGCATTACTCCGTAAATTCTTGTTTATGATAGCATAAATTATAAGGGAAACCTATCGAAAAACAAAACTAAAAAATTTGTAATCATATCGCAATTAGGTAAATTTAAATTCTAAATGAGAATCTCTAAGAGCTTATTTGTGACTATTTTTAAGTCCTGTGTTTTAATGGAAGAGTATATAAAGGAGAGAGTACAGTGGAAAAAAATAACTTATTGATGCAGTATTTTGAATGGTATCTGCCTAATGAAGGAAAACATTGGATAAACTTACAAAATGATGTAGATCACTTGTATGAAATAGGTGTGGATCATATCTGGCTTCCTCCTTTTTGTAAAGCCACTTCTATTAATGATGTGGGATATGGAGTCTATGATCTTTGGGATTTGGGCGAGTTTGATCAAGCAGGAAATGTGCGCACTAAGTATGGTAAAAAGGAAGACTTATTGAAGGCTATTCAATTACTCAAACAAAAAGATATTCTACCAATTGCTGATCTTGTGATTAATCATAAGGCTTATGCAGATGGTAAAGAAAAATTTCATGTGATGAAAGTGAATCCTGAAAACCGTCAAGAAATGATTTCTGATCCTTATGAAATTGAAGGTTGGACCCATTTCTATTTTCCAGGTAGAGCGAATAAATACTCAGATTTTGAATGGCACTGGTACCATTTTAGTGGCATTGATTATGATGCGACTAATAATGAAGAGGGTGTTTATTTAATTTTAGGCGACGAAAAAGGTTGGGCTGATGATCAATCGGTAGATAGTACCTATGGTAATTATGATTATCTGATGTTTGCTGATATTGATTTTTCTCATCCTGAAGTAAACGAACATATCAAACAGTGGTTAAAATGGATGGTGAATGAAACGGGAGTTAAAGGTTTACGCTTCGATGCATTAAAACATATTGATTCTCACTATATAAAAGAACTCTGTGAAGAAATTAATTTTACACAAGGTGATGATTTTTATTTAATTGGTGAATATTGGAATCCTGATCTTGAAAAAAAATTAGATTATTTAGAATCGATTAATTATCAGTTAGATCTCTTTGATGTAGGCTTACATATGAATTTATACCAAGCCAGTCAAGCGAGTAATCAGTATGATTTAAGTAAAATTTTTGCAGGAAGCTTAGTTAAGGACAATCCATTAGTCAGTGTAACATTTGTTAATAATCACGACACACAACTAGGACAATCTCTTGAGTCTCAAGTCGAAGAATGGTTTATACAACATGCCTATGCTTTAATTCTTTTGCGTCAGCAAGGACTTCCTACTCTCTTTTATGGCGATTATTATGGAGTACAAAATGGAGAGAAGTCCCCATCCTATCAAGAGCAAATCGATCCTTTACTACACTTGCGAAAATATCATACTTACGGAGAGCAAGTGGATTACTTTGACCATCGAAATACCGTAGGCTGGACTTGTCTAGGAACACAAGAACATCCCTACGGGATAGCAGTAGTGATGACTAATAGTGAGGCAGGTTTTAAAGAGATGAGTATGGGTGAATTGAATGCAGGAGCTATTTATGTTGATTATCTAAATAATCACTCAGGCAAAGTAGAATTAGATGAGCAAGGAAAAGGATTTTTCCCAGTTAATCAAGCCTCAGTATCTGTTTGGATTGATGAAAAAGCTATATGGGACTAGTGAAATAAGATAAATTTAAAACTATTAAAGATAGATATATCTAAAAGAATCACGTATAATATTATTAAGCGTTTTCATATAAACGGCTTATTTAGCATGGGAATGAAAGGATGTGAATAAAATGGAAAAGAAAAATCGGGGTTTTGAAGTTATCCGTTCGTATAAGGATAAAGCGATTCGAATTCCTCAACGGCAAACCAAGTACTCAGCTGGCTATGACATTGAAGCTGCCGAAACGGTTGTACTTCCTTCCTTTTGGAAACAGTCTGTTTATTATTTAATACATAATACCTTTTTAATGATTAAGGGTCAGGAAACCATGAAGGAAGATGACTTATGGCAGGCTACTTTAGTTCCAACGGGTTTAAAGGCCTACATGATGGAAAACGAATATTTGAAGATTGTTAATCGCTCGTCGGGAAGTTATAAGCACCAAACAACCCTACCTAATGGTATTGGTATTATTGATCAAGATTATTATAATAATGAAAAAAATGAAGGACATATATATATTCAACTTATTAATTATGGCTTGAAGGATCGAACCATTCATAAGGGTGAAAGGATTGCTCAAGGAATTTTTTCTAAATTTCTACAAGTAGATGACGATCAAGTAGTTAATAGTGATCGACAGGGTGGTTTTGGGTCATCTGGTTAAGGGAGTGATTGAATGGCAAAAAATAAGGTAATGTATGAGTGTTTAGCTTGTGGCTATGAGTCACCTAAGTGGTTAGGAAAATGTCCAAATTGTGGCAGTTGGAATCAAATGGAAGAACAATTGGTCCCTACAACCACTACTTCAACTACTTTGACTCATACATCACAATCAATGGTCGGCAAAGCCACTCAATTGGATCAAATTCCAAGTCAAGTTGAAGAAAGAATTAATACAAAAATGGGAGAGTTCGATCGAGTATTAGGCGGGGGAATTGTTCCAGGTGGTTTAGTTTTAATTGGAGGCGATCCTGGAATCGGGAAATCGACTTTATTACTTCAGGTATCCATTCGCTTAGCTAATTTGAAACAGCGGGTCCTTTATGTTTCTGGTGAAGAAAGTTTAACCCAAATTAAACTCAGAGCTGAAAGACTGGCATTAAGTGGTAAAGATTTTTATTTATTATCTGATACGGACTTGGGTAATATTGTGACTCAAATTCAAGAAGTGAATCCTGAAATCGTAGTCATCGATTCTATTCAAACGATGGCATCACCAGACAATCAAGGCTTAGTGGGATCTGTTTCTCAGTTACGGGCAGCGACTAATATTTTGATGCGAATAGCCAAAGACCATAAAATTGCTATTTTTATAGTTGGCCATGTAACTAAAGAAGGCAATATAGCGGGACCTAGAATGTTGGAACATATGGTAGATGCGGTTTTATACTTTGAAGGTGAAAAACATAATCGCTTCAGAATCTTAAGGGCTGTAAAAAACCGATACGGATCTACCAATGAGATTGGCGTCTTTGAAATGATTGATACAGGTTTAGTAGAAGTAACCAACCCCTCAGAGTTATTCTTAGAGGAGAGGATAGAAGGTGCTACCGGATCCACAGTTGTTGCTGCCATGGAAGGGACGCGAACGGTATTAGCTGAAATCCAATCATTAATGACTCCGACGGTGTTTGGTAACGCCAAACGCACCGCATCAGGAATAGAGTACCAACGTATATCGCTCTTATTAGCAGTCATGGAGAAACATTGTGGTCTTTTAGTTCAAAACCAAGATGCTTTTTTTAAAACGACTGGAGGGGTTCGCTTAGATGAACCCGCCATTGATTTAGCCATAGCTGTAAGCATTGCTTCTAGCTATTGGAATCGAGAAGTGAGAGTAGATGATGTCTTTATTGGTGAGATTGGTCTAACTGGAGAAATTAGAAGAGTCAATCAGATTGAAGAACGAATTAAGGAAGCAAGTAAATTAGGCTTTAAGCGTGTTTTTATCCCTTATAATAATCAATCGCATCTAAAACAACTGGACCTATCGATTGAAGTCATCCCAGTTAAAACGATCAAACAAGCTATTTCAATCGTTTTTCCTAAATAATTGAAAATTCTTACAAAGGAGGTGAAAAAATGATAAAAAAAATGACGATTAGTGTATCAATGATTGTTGGCTTAAGTTTTGGCTATACTTTAGGAGCAGAAATTTGGCGTAGTCTTCGCTTATACCATCAATTATTAATCAATCCTTTTGTGAATAGTATGATTTTCGGACTTATTTTTATGTTATTAGGTATTTTACTTGCGCCGCTTTTTGAACAATTAATTCATAAATTACTATCTATTTTGGAAAAGCAGTCAACGCCAAATCTGTTATTCGGTGCTTTAGGCATTTTATTAGGACTATTAATCGGTTATTTACTTTCGTTGCCGATTGGGTCTTTAGATATCCCTTTCTTATCGAGTACAATGCCGCTTGTTCTGACTGTTTTAGGGGGAATGATTGGTTATCAAATGATGATCAATCGCCGAGATGAAGTCTTACATCTCTTTACAAAATCTGGCCAAAAACTACAATCTGCTTCTTTTGAATTGAATAAAAAACCTAAACAAAGCGAAGTCAAAGCAGGTCAAAGATTGAAGATATTAGACACTAGTGTAATTATTGATGGAAGAATAGCAGAAGTGGTTCAAACAGGCTTTATAGAAGGAAGTTTATTAGTTCCAAAATTTGTCTTATCTGAATTGCAACATATTGCAGATGCTTCTGATTCTTTAAAAAGGGCAAAAGGTAGACGTGGGTTAGATATTCTAAACCTTTTACAAAAGTCTTCCAAAATAAATATTGATTTTTTTGAAGGAGACTATGCGGATATCGAAGAAGTCGATGCGAAATTAGTAAGGCTAGCTAAAGATTTAAATGCGATCTTGGTAACCAATGATTACAATTTAAATAAAGTTTCAGAATTTCAAAATGTTCCTGTCTTGAACATTAATGAGTTAGCCAATGCGGTAAAACCAGAAGTGTTACCTGGTGAGGAAATGCAAGTTCAAATTATAAAAGCAGGAACCGAACGCCGCCAAGGGGTGGCCTATCTTGATGATGGCACCATGGTAGTGGTTGAGGATGGCCAAAATTATATTAATAAGCATTTAAATGTAGTAGTTACTTCATCTTTGCAAACAGCTGCTGGTAGAATGATTTTTGCTAAAATTTTTGAAAATTAAGAGCATTTGAATCTCATTAGATGAAGGAGTACAATAGCTTTTGTAGACTAGATGGAATTAAAGGAGAAATACAATGAGCGATAAAATTCGTGTGCGTTATGCACCAAGCCCTACGGGCGATTTACACATTGGGAATGCGAGAACAGCTTTGTTTAATTATCTATATGCACGTTCACAAGATGGAACGTTTATCATTCGGACAGAAGATACAGATACAAAACGTAATCTAGAACATGGTGAACAAAGCCAATTAGACAATCTAACTTGGCTAGGTATTGATTGGGACGAATCCCCGGTTAATCCTGGTGAATATGGTCCTTACAGACAATCAGAGCGTTTGCATATCTATCAACCCTTGATTGATGACTTATTAGCTCGTGACTTGGCTTATAAATGCTATATGACTGAAGAAGAGTTAGAAGCAGAAAGAGAAGAACAAAAGGCTCGTGGAGAAATGCCTCATTATGGGGGAAAACATGCCCACTTAACCAAGGAAGAACAAGAAACTTTTGAAGCTGAGGGCCGTCAGCCTGTTGTTCGTTTTAGAGTACCAGCAAATGTTACTTATCAATTTGATGATATTGTAAAAGGGCCTGTAAGCTTTGAATCGAAAAATATTTCAGGCGATTGGGTAATTCAAAAGAGAGACGGTATGCCTACTTATAACTTTGCTGTAACTGTGGATGATCATATGATGAAGATCACTCATGTTTTACGTGGAGATGACCATATTGCGAACACCCCTAAACAAATGATGATTTATGATGCTTTTGATTGGGAATATCCAGAATTTGGTCATATGACATTAATTATTAATGCCGAAACTAATAAAAAGTTATCTAAACGTGATGGTGGAATCCTACAATTTATTGAGCAATACCGTAACTTAGGTTATTTACCAGAGGCTTTGTTTAACTTTATTGCCTTATTAGGTTGGTCACCAAAAGGTGAAGAAGAAATCTTCTCGCCACAAGAGTTAGTGGAACAATTTGACCCAGAACGTCTATCAACTTCTCCTGCTTCATTTGATAAGAAGAAATTAGAATGGATTAACAACACTTACATGAAAGCAGCAGATCTTGAGACAGTGGTAGACTATGCATTACCTCATTTACAAAAAGCAGGAAAAGTAAGTGCTGATCCTAATGCAGAAGAATTAGCCTGGGTTAAAAAGCTAGTTAGCTTATACCATGAGCAAATTTCTTATGGTGCTGAGATTGTTGAAGCATCTAGCTTATTCTTCAATGATAAGTTAGAGCTGAGTGAGGAAGCAAAAGAAATTATGCAAGCTGAGAGTGCTTCAACAGTCGTTCAAGCTATGCAAAGCAAATTACAGGCTTTGTCAGATGAAGATTTTGTAGCTAGCAATATCAAACCATTGACTAAGGAAATTCAAAAGGAAACAGGTATTAAAGGGAAAAACCTCTTTATGCCAATCCGAATTGCGGTTTCTGGTCAAATGCATGGTCCAGAATTGCCGGATATGATTGAAGTACTAGGCAAGAAAAAAGCCTTAGACCATATTCAGCAAGTTTTATCGCTTTAGTGAATACAAAGTGGAAACCGATGGTTTCCACTTTTGTTTGAGAGCTTTTTCTTGAGCTTTAAATAATGGAATGTCATAATAAATATGCACAAATTTGAAGGAGGCTACTTATGTATTTCGTAGATAATGAAAATAACTATGATGCGAGTGTCAATATTGCTTTGGAAACTTATTTAGTAGAGAATCGCTTAGTCGATGAGCCAATTTTACTTTTCTACATTAATGAACCTTCGATTATTATTGGCCGTAATCAAAATACTTTTGAAGAAATTAATCAAGCTTATGTTGATGAACATAATATTCGAGTAGTTCGCCGTATGTCAGGTGGGGGAGCCGTTTACCATGATTTAGGAAACTTCTCATTCTGCTTTATCAAAGATGATGATGGAACATTTAGAGATTTTAAAGCATTTACTCAACCCGTCATTGATGCTTTACATAAGATGGGAGCCACTTCAGCTGAATTGTTAGGCCGAAATGATTTACTAGTAGATGGCAAGAAGTTCTCTGGTAATGCAATGTATGCTAAACGTGGGCGTATGACAGCTCATGGAACGATTTTATTCGATTCTGATTTAGACGAAGTCAATAATGCATTAAAACCAAACAAAGCAAAGTTTGAATCTAAAGGTGTCAAGTCAGTACGCTCACGGGTGACAAACTTAAAGCCTTACGTGGATGATAAGTATAAAGAGTTAACTACTGAGCAATTCAGAGACCTTGTCTTATTAGAAATCTTTAATGTTGAAAAACGCGAAGATGTTAAAGAATATCATTTGACAAAAGAAGACTGGGAAAAGGTTTATCAAATTCGTGAAGAGCGTTTTGGTAATTGGGATTGGAACTACGGTCACTCACCAAAATTTGATATTCAAGCCTCTCACAAATTCCCTTTCGGTTTTGTAGATATGCGCTTCAACATTAAAGATGCCATGATTACCGATACCAAAATTTATGGTGATTTCTTTGGACTTGGTGAAATTGAAGATGTAGAAAATGCTATAACTGGCGTTAAATTTGAACGTCAAAGTATTTTAAAGGCCCTAGAAAATATGGATCTTAAAAAATATTTAGGAAATGTTGAAGCAGAAGAGCTTGTTGAAATGATTTTCTCATAAAAGTGCAATAAATTATTGGCCGGAAATATTTCCGGCTTTTTTAATTCTTTATGGACTCATTAAATGCCAATATATTTATTCGAAAGTAAGTGCTAGTAATGATATAATAAGCCTCAAGTTTAATGATAGAAAGAGGGTTCATAAGATGGCTATTCAATTATTTAATACCTTAACACGTCAAAAGGAAAACTTTATTCCCCTAGAAGAAGGAAAAGTGAGCTTTTATCTTTGTGGGCCAACAGTATATAACTATATTCATATTGGTAATGCACGTTCTGCTGTTGCTTTTGATACTATTCGTCGTTATTTAGAGTATCGCGGTTATGAAGTGAATTTTGTCAGTAACTTTACTGATGTGGATGATAAAATTATTAAGGCAGCTGAAAAGGAAGGATTAACAGCCAAAGAGCTTTCTGATAAGTATATTGCTGCCTATAAAGAAGATATGCGTGCGATTAATGTTAAGCCCGCCAGCAATAACCCGCGTGTTATGGAAAATATCCCAGAAATCATTGATTTTATTAAAGTTTTAATCGATAAGGGCTATGCTTATGAAAGCCAAGGAGACGTCTATTATCGGACAGCTAAATTTGAGAAGTATGGCCAATTATCGGACCAGTCTATCAGCGATTTGCGTGATGGCGCTAGTCAACGAATTACTGATGAAGAGAGTGAAAAAAAGGAAAATGCGATTGATTTTGCTTTATGGAAGGCAGCTGGAAAAAGTGCGGTTTCTTGGGAATCGCCATGGAGTAAAGGTAGACCCGGATGGCATATTGAGTGCTCGGTAATGGCTACGAAATACTTGGGTGAAACGATTGATATTCATGGGGGTGGTCAAGACTTACAGTTTCCTCATCATGAAAATGAAATCGCTCAGTCCGAAGCCCATTCTGATTATTCTCATCCATTTGCTAAATATTGGTTACATAATGGGTTTGTAACTATGGGATCCAATGGAGAGAAAATGTCGAAATCATTAGGTAATTTTGTGCTTCTAAGGGATATTATTAAAGAATACGATCCAATGGTTATACGCTATCTTTTAGCTAGTGTGCAATACCGTCGTCCTATCCGTTATGATGCTAATGCCATCGCTACTGCAAGTCGTGAAGTTGAACGTTTGAAAGAACTGATGGATCGCTTAGCCTATCGAATGGATCATTTAGGAAGTGGACAAGCTAGTCTTGATAGAGAACAGGAAGTAAGAGAAGCAATCAAAGAAGGCGTGGATGCTTTTAATCAAGCGATGGAAGATGACTTCAATACGGCTAATGCTTTATCAGCTATTTTTGAAATGAGTAAGCAAATTCATCGCTATCTTGATCAAGAAGCTGTGGCGCTTCAATTGTTAAAAGAAATCAATCAATTGATGTATCAACTTTTAGGGATCTTCGGTTTGGAATTAAATTCGACAGAAGTCCTTGATAGCGAGATTGAAAATTTAATTGAGGAAAGAAATCAAGCGCGTAAAGAGAAAAACTTTCAAAGAGCGGATGAAATTCGTGATTGGTTGAAAGAGCAAAATATTTTATTAGATGATACTCCGCAAGGAACAAGGTGGAAAAGAGGATAAAAGTGACAAATGAAAATACACCAGATAAGTATTCTTTGCTAAATGGCGCAGCCTTAGCCTATGTAGGAGATGCTGTTTTTGAAGTAGAGATACGCAAGCATGTGATTGAATTAGGAAAAACGCATCCCAATAAATTGCACAAAGCCGCCATCAAATATGTTTCGGCTAAGGGGCAAGCGAAAGTGATGCATCATTGGATTCAGCAAGACGATTTCTTAACAGCTGAAGAAATTCAAATCTATAAACGTGGGCGCAATCATAAGGCCAATACAAAAGCTAAAAATGCTTCGATCGGTGATTACCGTCAAGCTAGCGGATTTGAGGCATTATTGGGTTGGCTTAAATTAAGTGGACAAGAAGAGCGTTGCTATCATTTAATTCAACTAGCGATTCAATATATTAATGAAGAAGGAGCCTAATAATGAGAAAGAAAAATCATACAGCGGATTTTCATAAGAAAAAACGCTCCAATATAAATTCTTTCAAAGAGCCTTTGGTAGACTCAAAAGCTTTTGAAAATAGTGAATCGATCTATGGTAAACATGCTGTTCAAGCTTATTTAGAAACAAAAAAGCAAGTTAATAAATTATTTATTCAAATAGGGATTGCAGGAGAAGTAATATCTAGTATAATAAAAATGGCTAAAATTAAAGGAATTGTATTCCAGGAAGTGCCAAAGTCGAAGCTAGATGAAATGGTTGATGGTGAAAATCATCAAGGTGTTGTTCTAACTATTCCTCCTTTTGATTACGCTGAACTAGAAGATGCTCTTCAGTTAGCAGCTTCAAGAGGAGAGGATCCTTTTATTCTTATTTTAGATGGGATTGTCGATCCACATAACTTGGGCTCTATTCTAAGAACGGCAGACGCTACAGGCGTTCATGGGGTGATTATCCCTAAAAGACGTTCAGTTGGATTAACCAATGTAGTTGCAAAAATATCTACTGGAGCCATTGAACATGTTCCAGTGATCCGAGTAGCTAACATTAAACAGGTTATGGATCAGTTAAAAGAAAAGGGAATATGGATCTTTGCGACGGATATGGCTGGAGAAGATATGCGTCAGTGGGATTCACACGGACCAATTGCATTAGTAATTGGTAATGAAGGTCAAGGGGTTTCTGAACTTGTAAAAAAATCAGCAGATGGAATCGTTACTATTCCGATGGTTGGGCATGTGCAAAGTTTGAATGCATCTGTTGCAAGTGCAGTCTTGATGTATGAAGTAGCACGCCACCGTATTGGAAAGTAGGGATTATCATGCGATATAAACGTCAGGAAATTTTATTTGTTGACGGTTATAACATGATTGGTGCATGGCCAGAACTTACCCAACTTAAAAAAATGGACCAGTTAAATCAAGCGCGCGATCAATTATTATTTGAGCTTTCAGAATATCGAAAATACCGAGACCTCAAAATTATCGTTGTCTTTGATGCACAATTTGTTCCCGGAATAACACAAATTTATGAACACTATCAAGTCGAAGTTGTTTTTACACAAGAAGGGGAAACAGCTGATTCCTATATTGAAAGAGAAGTAGCTCATTGGATTTCTCCTCTTAATCGTGTGGTAGTTGCGACAAGTGATATGGCAGAGCAATGGCTAATTTTTCAAAAAGGTGCCATGCGAATGTCTGCTAATGAGCTTTATATGCAGTTACAATTTAATAAAAGACAAGTTCGACAAACAGTTGAAGACCACTATTCACAGTTAATCAGGCGGCGGAGCCCTTGGAAGCTTGACCAATTGAAGCTATTAGATGATCTAAGATTTCGCTTAGATGATGACAAGAATGAATAATGGAGAGATGAAATGAACGAGTTTGACCATTTGACCAATGAAATGTTGATTATGCGCTTGAAAGAAAATATCGCTGATGAGTTTTCATTTATGTTACTAGTTGAACGTTTTATTCCCCTCTTAAAAAAATTTGCTTATCAAATGCCAGTGGATGGCTATGAACCAGAAGACATTATTCAAGAAGGAGTTATCCTGATGTATCGGGTAATTCAACATTATGATCCTGCTTATGGTGGTTATTTTGCCCCTTATTTTCAAAGATCATTGTATAATTACCTGATTAATTTACTCCGTCGCAATTCCAAAGAAGCTCAGACCATTCGCTTTGGAATGGACGCTGAACGCGATCAGCTTGAAATTGGTGATAGTATTAGTCATAAGAGCTTAAGCTATGACTATCAATTAGCAACTACTCCCGAATTACAAGTTATTGTCAATGAAGAAAAAGAACGTTATCTTGCTAAGCTAAGTCTTTTTGAAAGACAGATTATCTTCTGTTATAGTGATTTATCAATGAAACCAAGAGAAATTGCTGAGTATTTAGGCATTGATAAAAATCGAGTCAAAAATGCTTTGAGACGAGCAAAAGATAAGTTAAGAGATATTATCGCTGAATAGAAACTACTAATAATTTATCCAAGAATTAGTCGAAAATAGACCGATTCTTGGCTTTTTTATTAGGAATCTGAGTCTTTACTTGTGCAATCTACTTATGATATACTACGGTCTGTTCTTTATGAACACTATGATTCTTCGGTGGATCAAGCCACCCTCAGTCCTTTGGTCATAGTAATTACTAGAGCCTGCTCTATAAAGGAGACTAATATGAAAAAAAGATATACTACTAATGATTTAACGCGAATAGCATTAGTTGCTGCTTGCTACATTGTGTTGACTTTGATAATTTCCCCTCTTTCCTTTGGATTGGGAATTCGTATCAGTGAGGGATTGAATTTTTTAGCCCTTTATAATAAACGTTATATTTTAGGAGTTACTTTAGGCGTTTTTATTGTCAATTATTTTTCTTACGGTATTTGGGATATGATCATTGGCTCGCTCACTAGCTTTATTTTTTTACATTTAGCTTGCTCTATCATTGAAAAACTATTTCCTTTAATTGATAGTAAGAAAGATGAAATTAATAAGTCGCTGTTTTTCAAATATTTAATTATTGGCCTATCCATGACTATATCGATGGTTAATATTGCCTTGTTAGTTGTTTTTTTAGGAGCTCCTTGGGAAACTTTTATAACCCGACTTGTAAGTATGATGGTTAGTGAAGGCTTATCTCTATTGGCTGGAGGAATAATTATCTATTTTATCAGTGAGCGAATCGATTTAAGACGCTAAGTGATAGATTATTAGAAGCAATCATCAATTTATATTTCAAAAACGGTCAAGAAATATTAGCTTTTTTAAAATGAAAATTGAAAAGAATTAATTTACAAGCAAACATTTGAATGCTAAAATAATGTCAGTTAAATAATCGTAAAGTAAAGGGGAGCCTTGAAGCTGAGAGTGGACTTGTTCCAGACCCTTGAACCTGATCACGGTCAAACGTGCGTAGGAATTACTTTGAAATAGGGACTTTATGCCTTTTCTCTTTACTTTGCAAAAATGTAAGGAGTTTTTTTATGGGAAAGAATAAAAATGTTTTACTTCTAGTAGAAGCAGCTATTTTTGCTGCTATCGCAGTGGTCCTGTCTTTATTACCGACAAATTTCGGTGCTTCATTAACGATTTCTTTAGGCATGGTACCATTGACAATTTTATCCTTAAAACGAGGATTTAAATGGGGGCTGTTTTGCGGCTTTCTCTGGGGTTTGCTACATTTCCCCCTAGGGAATGTATATTTTTTAAGCGTTAGTCAGGTATTAATTGAATACCTCCTTGCTTTTGCTTTTGGTGGTTTTGCGGGCTTAATGTCTGAGCGTTTTTATCAGTCTGAAAATAAAGCTTGGCCTTTAATTTTAGCAACTTTCATTGGAACATTTGCACGTTTCTTCTGGCACTTTGTCGCTGGCTATATTTATTGGGGATCTTATGCATCTGAAGGGATGTCACCCTTAGTCTTCTCATTTATCATGAATGGAGCGAGTGCCTTATTAACATCTTTTGCTTCGGCAATCATTCTAATCCTAGTCTATCAAGCAGCCCCTCGTTTATTCGATCGTAAGCTATATAGATAATAAGTTTATATTTAAAGTAGTGAATATTTCTCCACTACTTTTTTTGTGCACATTTTTAAACTAAATTTAAACTAATCACAATAAAAAGTTAAATAAAAGCATTTATACTAATGTTTCAATTTATATTTTCACAATGTCTTTTAAACTTCATTTAATGTGAAATATCAAAAAGTTATGTTATAATGCTCTTATGACTTGTGGCAGAAAGGTGGTGATTGTTTGTGATCGAATTATTTGATGTTGCTAAACATTACTATTTGAATAATAAACAAGTTAAAGCGGTTGATGGTGTTTCCCTAACGATCCAAAATAAGGAAATTTTTGGTTTGGTAGGAGAAAGTGGTGCTGGAAAATCGACTCTTTTAAGGTTTATTAATCTTTTAGAAAAACCAGATAAAGGAAAGGTATTAATTGATGGACAAGATCTATTGCAACTCAGCAAGGAAGAACTGCGACTCCATCGTAAGTCTGTAGGTATGATTTTTCAGCATTTTAATTTATTGAATAATAAAACAGTTGGTGAAAATATCACCTTACCCCTTAAATTGTTTAAATATTCAAATGCCCTGTCTCTTGATTCTGTTCTTGATTTTGTTGGTCTAGCTGATAAAAAAGATCAATATCCTGGTCAGTTGTCGGGGGGGCAAAAACAAAGAGTTGGTATTGCAAGAGCGTTAATTACTAAACCAAAAATTTTGCTTTGTGATGAGCCGACCTCTGCTTTGGATGTCATGCGAACGAATGAAATTGTTCAAATATTAAAAGCAGCACATCAACAATTCGACATGACAATTATAGTGGTGACCCATGAATTGGGTTTTGTAAGGCAACTTTGCGACAGAGTGGCAATTATGGAAAAAGGTGGTTTAATAGATATAGTTGATAATTTGACCGACCGTGACCAAGAACTAGTAGGAAGTTATTATGATAAAGTGAAGGAGGTCCTAAGCTAAGATGTTGGAAGAAATAATAGTGCGCGTCATTGAATATTGGCCAAAATTATGGAAAAGTCTTCAAGAAACAAGTATTATGCTTTTTTTCTCCTCAGCAGCAGCTATTTTGTTAGGTCTTCCTTTAGGTACTCTTTTATTTTTGACTAGTCCGGGTCAGCGAATGGGTAAAGCAAGAAAGGATTATTTTTTGAATTCTAGCTTAAACCTATTTGTAAATATTGTTCGTTCTTTTCCTTTTTTGTTACTTGTTGTCGCAATGCAACCCCTTATTCGAATGGTTTATGGGCGAGCAACTGGCGATCCGATTGCAGCATCCTTTCCGATGATGTTGATTGCCATTGCCCTTTATGCTCGCTTCGTGGAACAGTCTTTGCATGACATTCCTAAAGGCGTGGTGGAATTAGCTGATTCCCTTGGAGCGAATACTTGGGAGTTAGTCACTCAATTTCTATTTGTTGAAGCACGGTCATCTTTAATTATTGGATTTACCACTGCTTTTGTATCCTTTCTATCTTATTCGACCATTATGGGGGTAGTTGGCGGCGGTGGGATAGGAGATTTTGCTATCCGATATGGTTACCAGAGGTATGAAACGGATATCATGTATTTTGCGATTATTCTAATCATAATCATTGTTCAAATTCTACAATGGTTAGGTTTAAAAATTGCGCGTAAGTTAGATAAGAGATAATAGGAGGAATTAGATGTTTAATAAAAATTTATTTAAGAGCTTTGTTACTTTTGCATCAGTGTCACTAGCTTTAAGCGGTCTACTATCCGTTTCGGCACAAGAAGATAATGTATTAAAGATTGCTTCTCATATGCCACCGATGACTGATATCGTTGAAATTGCAGCGGATGTAATTGAAGAGCCTTACTCTATTGAATTAGTAGAGGTTTCTGATAATATTCAATACAATGAAGCAGTGTTTAATGATGAAGCCTTTGGAAGTTTTGCACAACACCTTCCATTTATGGAAATGTTCAATGAAGAGCGTGAAGCAGATTTAGTAGCCATTCAACCAGTATATAACGCTGTTGTTGGGTTCTATTCACCTGTTTATGAGTCAATGGAAGATATCGAAGAGGGCGCAGAAGTGGCTATTCCTTCAGATCCAACAAATGAGGCACGTGCATTATTTGTCCTTGAACAAAATGACTTAATTGAATTAGATGATGAAGCAGGTCTTTTCCCGACAGTAGATGACATTACTGAAAATCCTTATAACTTCGAGTTTACAAGTGTTGACTTATTAAACTTAACAGGTGCTTATGAGGATGGCGTTGAATTAGTTTTCAACTACCCAACTTATATTGCTTCAATTGATTTAAAACCTGAAGATGCTTTGTTCTTAGAAAAAGATGATGAAAATACTTTTGCTATTATTCTTTCAGTTCGTGAAGGAAATAAAGATAGTGAAGCAGCTAAGGCATTACAAAAAGCTTTCTCATCTCCTGAAGTACGTGAATTTGTCGATAAATTAGCGGAAGAAGGACACTTAGAACCAGCTTTTGATTCTAAAGACAATGAAGACGATGAAGACGATCAGAATGAAGAAGCATCTGATGATCAAGATGATTCTTCAGAAGAAGCAGAATAATAGAAAAAGTAAAAGCTGGCTAATGGCCAGCTTTTTTGATTGTATAAATGAATTCGTTTACTTAATTTTTATTAGAAATTCCTCTTGAAATCCTCATGCAATTTTAATAAAATAAACCTACTTTATTTTCTGGAGGGATTAGTATGAAGAAGAAAGATCTATTAGCTATTGGTTTTATGTTATTTGCCATGTTTTTTGGAGCAGGCAACTTAATCTTTCCAGTTGCTCTCGGCCACGAAGCTGGTCAGAGTTTATTACCAGCTATTTTAGGTTTCATCATTACCGGCGTCGGGTTGCCATTATTGTCGATGATTGTTGGCTCAAGTTTAAAAGGCGGTTATTTTAATGCTTTGAGTAAAATTAACTCTGTCTTTGCGATTGTTTTATTAACTTGTAACTATTTAATCATAGGGCCCTTGTTTGCTATTCCGCGGACGGCCACAACTACTTATGAGATGTCCGCTCTTCCATATATATCTAACGCTAATGGGATTACTTTAGCCCTATTTACCTTCGTCTTTTTTGGCCTTGTTTTGTGGATTTCATTAAATAAGAATTCGATAGTTGATGCGATTGGCAAGTGGCTGACGCCAGCTTTGTTAATTTCCTTAGTCATTTTTCTAGTAAGATCCTATTTCCTTTATCGAACAAATGAACCTTCTGCTCCGATGAAAATAGCATATCAAAACAATCCTTTGGCTGAAGGTTTTGTTAAGGGTTATGCTACTATGGACACACTTGCCACATTAGCCTTTGCTATTGTTGTTAAAAGTGCTTTTGAAACAAAAGGTGTCTTCGATCAAAAAACACTATTAAAAGAAGGAAGCAAGGCTTCATTAATTGCAGCAAGCTTATTGGGACTTTTCTACTTTGGTCTAGCATGGGTTGGTAATCATATTAGTCTAACAGAGGCTCTGCCTGAAGGTCAAAATCTTGGAACTTTTCTATTACAGACTATAGCAAATAATGCTATGGGGCAATCCGGTGTTGCTTTGTTAGGAATTATTGTCTTTTTAGCTTGTTTAACCACCGCTTGTGGCCTAGTAGCAGCAATTAGTCAGTTTTTTCATGATCTATACCCTAAGATTTCCTATCAAAATCATGTTATCATAATGACTGCTGTGTCATGGTTAATGGCCAATCAAGGATTGGATCAAATTATTGCGACTAGTGGTCCTGTTTTAGAGATAATTTATCCTGTCACTATGTCTCTTATTTTCCTTGTCATCTTACATAAAGTGCGACCACTTAACAGAATGCAATTTTTATTACCTCTACTGTTCGTCTTATTAGTTAGCTTTTTTTCTGTTCTATTGAACGCTAAAGTCATCGAGTGGAAGTGGCTTGTAGATATGCCCCTAGTAAAAATTGGCTTTGCATGGATTCCAACTCTCGTCCTTGGAACTTTAGTCAGTGTTATTTTTGTCGACCGTTCCCAAAGCTTAGACTTTACTGTCTAAAGAAATTAAAGCATTTGCCTAATAAAATTTTAATAATTTATTTTCAAATTATCATTTCAATAAAGTGATAAAAAAATGCTGGACTTAGATCCAGTATTTTTTTATTGAATTTTTTGATCTAGAGAATGCACAATCTATAATTACTTAATTCATTGAAATAAAGTCGTTCTTATCCAATAAAGATTGTGAAGAAAATCAAAGAAAAGAAACTATTTAAATGAATAATATGCTCAACAAAAAAATGAAGGTCGTTCATATTTATTTATTCACAATATAAATAAAATATTAACCAAAAATTAACTAAAAAATTTCACTAAATAAATCAATAAATTTTTTGATAGTTACTCATATTATATTTTAGAGCAAAATAAAAATTTTAAAAGATAGCTGTATGTCAATAAAGAAAGCGTTGACAAACAAACAGGTAAAAGGTAGACTGAAAATATGAATCCGCTTGCAACGGAATGAATATTTATGGAAGGAGGATAATGGGTAAGTTATTGTTATCTGGTCTTTGTGAAAAACTTCACTTTTAAGAGAGTTGATTTTTCAAATAAATAAAGGAGCAATTATGATGAAAAGAAAATTAGGATTATTTACGTTATTGTTAATGGGCGTATTTTTATTAGTAGGCTGTTCTGGTGGAGGAAGTGGCGAAACTTTAACAGTTGCTGTATCTGGGGATGCAATTTCACTCGATCCGATTGCCACTAATGATAACCAGTCCAGTCATGTTATGACTCAAATATATGAGGGATTAGTTAAAATCAATGATGAGGGTAAGGCAGAACCTAGCTTGGCTGAAAGTTTTGATCAACCTGATGAAACAACATACGTTTTTAAATTAAAACAAGGAATCAAATTCCATAATGGAGAAGAATTAAAGGCATCTGACGTTGTTTTTTCTCTAAAACGTGCGATTGAAGCACCAAACGTGAAGCACTTATTCGAAACAATCGATATTGACTCTGTAAAAGCTACTGATGACTATACAGTAGAATTTAAACAAACTGAGCCGTTTTCTGGTATTTTAGCTGCTTTATGCCACCCTGGTGCATATATCGTAAATGAAAAAGCAGTAAACGAAGCAGGTAATGATTACGCACGTAATCCTGTAGGAACTAACGCTGTGAAATTTGTTAAGTGGACCAAGGCAGATTCTGTTGAAATGGAACGTTTTGATGATTACCATGGGGAAAAAACTGAATACAAGAATTTAATTTTCCGTGTAATCCCTGAACCAAGTAACCGTGTGATTGAGTTGGAATCTGGTGGGGTAGATATTGCTTATGACATCTCAGCAATTGATCTTGAGAAGGTTGAAAACAATGATAAATTACAATTATTGAAATCTTTTGACTATGGGACAACTTATTTAGGATTTAATATTGCTAAAGAACCATTTAATGATCCAAAAGTTCGTGAAGCGATTTCTTATGCAATTGACATTGATTCGATCGTTAAAGCTGTATTTAAAGGATTAGGTCAAACAGCTACAGGTGTAATGTCACCTACGTTAGCTTATTCTATCTCTGATGAATATGAGCCACGTGCACGCGACGTTGAAAAAGCGAAAGAATTACTAGAAGAAGCTGGTTTCCCAGATGGCTTTGAAACTTCTATTTCAACTAATGAAAACAAAGACCGGATTGATATGGCAACTGCTATGAAGGAACAATTATCAGAAGTAGGTATTGATGTTTCAATAAACGTATTAGAATGGTCAGCATTTAACGAGTTAATTAAGAATGGTAAACACGATATGTTTGAAATTGCATGGACAGCAGATTCTCCAGACCCAGATACTTTCTTATATCCATGCTTCCACTCTTCAGCTAAAGGTGAAGGCGGTAACTACATCTATCTTGAAGATGATGAGTTAGATAAGATGTTAGAAGAAGCCCGTTTCTCTCAAGATGATGAGGAGCGTGCAGACCTTTACCGTCAAGCACAAGAACATTTAATGGATATCACAGCTTGGATTCCAGAGCACAATAAAGAATTGACAGTGGGTGCTCAAAAAGATGTTAAAAATATTAAACTTTCTCCATTTGGATGGTATCAATTAGCGCCGGTAACTAAGGGAGAAAAATAGTTCATTGTATTCTAGAGGAGATGGAAACATCTCCTCTATCTAAAGAAGAGGGTGCGTTAAAACATGCTAAAATATATATTAAAAAGGCTATTGTATTTAATTCCTGTCATTTTAGGCGTCTCTTTTATTGTATTTGCTTTGCTTTATATCACTCCAGGAGATCCTGCACGAAATGCTTTAGGACCTTCTGCTTCTGAGGCAGCAGTTAAGGCTTTAAGACTAGAAATGGGATTAGAAGATCCGTTCTTAGTACAATTTGGTCGTTACATTAAGAATGTATTTACTAAATTAGATTTAGGAACTTCCTATATTACTAAGTCTTCAGTTGCAGCTGAGATTTTTAACCGAGCAGGTGCTACAATAAAATTAGCATTTCTTTCCATTTCTTTTGCTGTTCTATTAGGTATTCCAATTGGAATTATCTGTGCGATTAAACAGTATTCTATTTTTGATAATATCGCTATGGTTTTTGCTTTAATTGGTATTTCAATGCCAGTATTCTGGTTAGGACTTTTACTTATTATGTTATTCTCTGTTAGACTAGGCTGGTTCCCATCATCAGGATTTTCAATGCCATCTCAGATGGTTCTTCCTGCTGTTGCCTTGGGATCCCAGTCCGTTTCGGTTATTACGCGGATGACTCGATCTTCAATGCTGGAAGTTATTCGACAAGACTATATTCAAACAGCAAAAGCCAAGGGTCAGCGGCAAAATGTTGTCGTTTGGAAGCATGCGCTTGGAAACGCCTTGATTCCAATCATTACAATTGTCGGTACTCAGTTTGGTCAGCTTATGGGGGGAGCCTTAATGACAGAGGTAATCTTCTCAATTCCTGGTATTGGTCGTTTGATGGTTGACTCCATCAAGATGCGTGATATGCCGATGGTTCTGGGATGTGTTCTCTTTGTGGCGGTAACCTTTAGTATTGTTAACTTAATTGTGGATATCCTATATACCTATGTTGACCCACGAATTAAGACAAAATATGTGTAAGGGGGTATCAACATGGAAAATCCTAAATTAAACTCTGAAAAAGATGAAGTAGCTGAATTAGACCGTAATCAGATAGTTAGCGGAATGGAAGAAGAGCATTCAGTTGTAAAGGACCATTATCTGAAAGAGCAAGAACATAAGCGTGGTCGCTTCCGTGGTCTGCAAGACATTTGGATTCGTATGAAACGTAATAAATTGGCAATGGTGGGTCTCTTTATTATTGGACTTTTGGTATTAGTGGCTATTTTTGCAGATCAGATTGCTCCTTATGGTTTTGCTGAACAAAACCTACAAAATCAATTTGCACCACCAAGTTCAGAACATCTATTTGGAACAGATGATTTGGGTCGTGATATTTTTTCTAGGGTTATTTATGGATCAAGAATTTCCCTAAAAGTTGGATTTATTTCGGTATCGATTTCACTGATTATTGGTGTAGCGATTGGAGCAGTGACAGGTTATTATGGTGGTCGAGTAGATAATATGCTTATGCGCTTTATTGATATTCTACAATCGATACCAGATATTCTATTAGCGATTGCTATTATGGCAGCTTTAGGGCCCGGATTGGCAAACCTTATGATTGCTGTGGGGATTGCAGCTATTCCCGGTTATGCGCGTTTAGTACGCTCCTCTGTGCTTTCTATTCGTGATATGGAATTTGTGGAAGCAGCTAAAGCAAATGGTTCGAGTGATTTTAGAATTATCTTAAAACATATCATTCCAAACTGTATGGCACCGATTATTGTTCAAGCGACCCTCGGGGTTGCCTATGCAATTATTAATGCTGCTGGTTTAAGTTTTATCGGTTTAGGATTAGAGCCACCAACACCAGAGTGGGGAGCTATGTTATCAGGTGGTCGTTCTTACATTCGAGATGCTGTACATATGACCCTCTTCCCAGGACTGGCTATTGTTACAACGATTTTTGCATTAAATGTCTTAGGGGATGGTCTGCGTGATGCACTCGATCCTAAGCTGAAGCGCTAGGGGGAAAGATTATGGTGGAATTATTAGACTTACGAAATGTTAGTGTACAATATGAGACAGATTCAGGAACTGTATACGCAGTTAATAATTTGAATCTGTCAATCGGTAAGAAAGAGACCTTGGGGTTAGTTGGAGAAACTGGTGCAGGAAAAACAACAACGGCTTTAGCTATTATGCAATTAATTCAAGATCCTCCTGGTAAGATTACCTCAGGTGAAATCTTACTTGAAGATCAAGACTTAATGAATGTTAAAGAAAAGGATATGTTCAATATCCGAGGCAATAAAATTTCGATGATTTTCCAAGATCCAATGACTTCATTAAATCCGATAATGACCGTTGGAGATCAAATTAAGGAAGTTATCGAACTCCATCAAGATCTTACTAAAGAAGAAACCGTTGCAAAAGCAGAAGAAATGTTAGAGTTAGTTGGAATCCGTAAAGAAAGATTGAATGACTATCCACATCAATTCTCTGGTGGTATGAAGCAGCGGGTGGTTATTGCGATGGCTCTTGCATGTAATCCGGAATTAATTATTGCCGATGAACCGACAACGGCTCTCGATGTAACCATTCAAGCACAAGTACTAGAATTAATGAAAGATTTAAAAGATAAATACGATACATCAATGATTTTAATCACTCACGATTTAGGTGTAGTCGCTGAAATTTGCGACTATGTATCGGTTATTTATGCCGGTACGATTGTGGAACATGCTTCTGTTGAGAGTTTATATGAAGAACCACTGCATCCTTATACGCGAGGTTTGTTTGATTCCATTCCAAGTGCCGATGAAGATGTGGATAAATTAAAAGTCATTTCTGGCTCAACACCGGACCCTTCGGATTTACCGTCAGGCTGTCGCTTCCATCCAAGATGTAAACATTGCATGGAAATTTGTAAGTATAAATTTCCAGAATATCGTGAAGTAAAACCTGGTCACTATGTAGCTTGTCATTTATATAACCAGGAAGGGGGAGAAAACCTTGACTAACAATAATCAAGAAGCATTGATTAGTGTGCGTAATCTTAAAAAATATTTCCCCACTAAAGCCGGTGATTTAAAAGCGGTTGATAATATTAGTTTTGATATTAAAAAAGGTGAGACTTTGGGTCTAGTGGGTGAGTCTGGTTGTGGAAAGTCTACGGCAGGACGTGCCATTATTCGTTTACATGAACCAACGGCCGGTGAGATTTACCTTGAAGGTAAGAACATTATGGAATACAAGGGCTTGAAAGAAATGCGCTTGATGCGTCAAGAGATGCAAATAGTTTTTCAAGACCCTTACTCTTCTCTTAATCCAAGGATGTCCACTTTTGACTTAATAGCTGAGCCCTTACGTGTTAATAAATTGACAAGAAACCAGGCTGAATTAGAGCAAAAAGTGTATAAAATGATGGAGACGGTAGGTCTAGCTAGACGGTTAGCTGGTTCATTCCCACATGAATTAGATGGCGGACGGCGTCAAAGAATTGGTATTGCTAGGGCACTTATTCTTCAACCGAAGTTTCTTGTTTTAGATGAACCGGTTTCTGCCTTGGATGTTTCCATTCAGGCTCAAATCTTAAACTTGATGGATCAACTGCAAGAGGAATTTGGTCTGACTTATCTCTTTATTTCACATGACTTATCAGTTGTTCGGCATATTTCTGACCGGATTGCTGTTATGTATCTTGGTCAGATCGTGGAATTAGGTACTTATGATCGGATTTTTGAAAATCCATTACATCCTTATACGAGAGCTTTACTTTCAGCTATTCCGATTCCAAAAGTTGGAGTTAAACGAGAGCGGATTTTCTTAGAAGGAGATGTACCAAGTCCGGTGAACCCTCCAGAGGGTTGTCGTTTTGCTGGTAGATGTAAACACTGTATGGAGATTTGTAAGACAACTCCAGTTGAACTCAGAGAAGTTGAACCGGGTCACTTTGTGGCATGTCACTTATACAATGATATTAAATTTGCACAGTCGGTAGAATTTCCTGAAGAACAGATGAAATTGATTTAAATTAATATCCCTTCTAAAACACCTCTGTACTAGGTAGTTAGAAGGGATTTTTATAATGATTTTATTTCATTAAGCAATAGTTGATTTGTTTCTTTTGGAAATCACCTTTCATATAAGCGTAGTTAAAAGCTTTATTCTCATAAAAGCTTTCTAAGTCAGAGGATTTATGCGAAGGAGATGTTTGAGCCAATCAATTCATAGTTTTTTCGTAATTATTGAAGATAATAAATTTTTATCTTGACAAGTTAACTTTGCAAATATACAATTTAAGAAAAGTAAACATGGCAAAGGGGAGATAAACTTGGAAAAAGATGATTTTTTAAAGCTGGCTCAAAAGGAAAAAAAGATGAGGGAGAGATTTTTGTTAATGATAAATCGAGCGTTTGGATTTCGAGGGCATTAATTGGTATCGCTGCATTTATTTCCGCTATTAAAGAATCGCAGAATCTCCCTTTTTTGGATATTCTTGCCATGCTGTGTCTTTCAATTGGGGTAGGAGAATTATATAAATACTTTGCAAGGAAAGAAATAAAATATTTATTTTTGTTTATCCTATTGTTTACAGTGGGATTAGTTGCAATAGTGTTTTTTTAAAGGATCTTTATTATGGATGAAAAGTTAAAACTAAAGAATAATCTAAAAGGTTTACGAAAAGAATTAAAACTAACCCAAGAAGAATTGGCAAAAATGGTTGGAGTATCTCGAAATACTATTTCCTCAATAGAAACAGGTCAGTATAACCCAACTGCAAAATTGGCCTATTTACTATGTTTAGCACTCGATAAGAAATTTGAAGAAATTTTTTATCTATCTACTGGAGATAATTAATACGATATTTTAATCAAAATTTATTCTTAACTAAGATTTTATAGAATATAGTTTAAAATGTAGGTAAAATCTGTAGAGTTTCCAGCAGATAAATGAAATTGATTTAAATAAGAACCCTCTTAAACACCTTATCAAGTTGTTTTAAGAGGGTTTTAGATTTTGAATATTTTACTAATTGAGACAGTAGTTAATTTCTTTGTTTTCGAAATCACCATTGGCATAGCTATATTCAAAGGCCTTAAATGCTTTAAAGGTATTTAAATCTAAAGATTTTGTTTGTAGTAAATAGTTGAGTAGAGCCCCTCTCAATTTTTTACTGGTGGCTGAAGGTGCCTTTTTACCTAATTCTATATCTTTATAGAAGTTAATCTGGATGAGTTGCATTTTTTTAGGGTCTAGTAAAGAAGCAAACTCATTAGAAGCGAGATTAATGACGGTTTGTTCTTCGAACACATTATTGTAAAGAGGTTTCCACAAGCTTTTCAAGCTTTGATTTTTGATTTTTAGCGAGGTATTAAAGTCTAAACGGTAGGGATTGATTGGTTGAATGGGAGAGATTGGCCCATATAAAGCAGACAGAATTTTCAGATGGTCAATGGCATAGTTCAAGTCAATTTTATCCCATTCGATTTGCCGAAAGGCTAGACCTTGATAGACTTGATAAGCCTGACGAGCTGTTTTTTCATTAATGACTTGATAACGATGATAGATATCTTGAGCAAGCTCAGCTGAGCATTTAAAGAGTTTTTCTAACTCAGTCGTATCTTTTAAGACAAGCTCTTTAATAATGGCTTGGACGGGATCTGATTGAGGAATTAAATCATTACCGACTATCGTATCCATCTCTTTACTGGGGGAGAAAATAATTAAAGTCATAGGCACACTCCTTTATTGGGCTTTAGCAACGGATGAAGCTTTTGGTAATTCAAAGCTAGGAAAATGTAGTTCGAATTGACCAATAATTGTTGATGAAACTAAAGTGGTAATAAAAGAAAAGATCAGGTGTTGTGGAGCAATATATAGCAGTGAAAGTAATAAAACCACGCCATCTGTTAACAAATAGGCTTTTGTAATTGATACGTAGGCCCTCTCAGAAATAACCATTGCCAAAGCATCATCGCCCCCTGCGGCACAACCTTGACTGATACATAAACCACATCCTACGCCGATTGCAACGCCTCCTAAGATAGCAGCTAATAAAGGCCTATCATAAAGGCTTGGAAGAACAGGTCCCATCCAAAGACAAAGGCGATAGAAAACAGCAAATAGAAAGGATGCGTGAATGGCACGGCGAATAAAATCTTTACCTAATAAGGATAAGCCAATAAGGTAGCAAGTAATATCTGCTAAAAAACTTAATTTAGATGGCTCCCAGTCAAAGAAATGATAGCAGAAGAGAACTAAACCAATGACACCCCCTTCTGTAATTTTAGCGGGTATATGAATGTTCACCAAGCCAAAAGCCATGATAAAGGCTCCTAATGCAATAACCAATATTTCTTTTTTACTTAATAAAAAGCGACTCAAAAAGCGCTTAAGCATATTTACACTCCTAATTTTTATTACACGAAGTCTCATTAGGACACAAAAAAAGACTGCTTGTGTCGTAGGCTAACCTCGTACGGCAATCTTAAGATGGTATGGATGCTTTTTTTGTTTGCTAATTTTTCTTTTGGTAAAACTCTGAGCTTCTAGTAATCTTTTTAGCCTTTGCAGACTCTACATCAGGTTTCAACTAGGCTCTTTATCGACGATATAGGCATCAGATAAACCCTACTGATCGAAATGAACGAACCAGTATCCATCGTAAAACGATACTATAAAAATTATAGCACGAACTAGGAATTTGGCAAATAAAATTACCCTTTTAAAATTATTGCTTTTCTTAAAAGTTTAGCTTGCCTAACAAAATAGAATAGGGTAAACTAAGATTTAAAGGAAATGAAGTACTTCCTATTTACCTTCAGCAAGGTAGATAAACCGCTAATTAGCTGATGACTTCTGTATGCTTTTTTGGCATACAGAAGTTTTTGTATTTTAAAGGAGGAGAAGCAATGTTGTGGAGTTTAGGGCTTGTCTTGATATTGGGGTGGTTGTTTGGAAAACTATTCGAAAAAATTAACTTACCAAAACTGTTAGCCTATTTGGTATTAGGTATTTGTTTAGGTCCAAATGTTTTCAATTTATTATCTGGTGAATTAACACATTTGGCGGGAGAAATTCGTCAAATTGCTTTGATGATTATTTTGATTAGAGCTGGACTAACTTTAAAATTTTCGGATTTAATTAAAGTAGGAAGACCAGCTATTTTAATGTGTTTTTTACCTGCAATTTGTGAAATTTTAGCTATTGGTTTGATTGGACCTTATCTTTTAAACATATCTTATGTTGATTCATTTTTATTAGCTAGTGTACTGGCGGCTGTATCACCTGCGGTATTAGTACCGAGAATGGTGGGGTTAATTGACCGAGGATTAGGAACTAAACAGGCCATTCCTCAAATGATTTTAGCAGGCGGGACAGCAGATGATATTTTAATTTTTGTATTATTTGCAGCCTTTATGCAATTAGCTCAAGGTCAAGGTGTTTCAGCATCAACGGTATTATCTGCACCTATTTCAGTAGTCACAGGAATATTTTTGGGGTTTTTAGTGGGGCATAGCTTAAGTTATTTCTTAAACCGCTATCAGTGGGAAGGGCAACAAGCTTTAATTGTCTCTTTAGCTATTTCTTTTTTAGTTCTTGGTTTAGAGAGCTTATTAACTGACATCCTGCCTTATTCAGGTGTGCTTGCTGTTTTAGTGATTTTCCTAATTGTGCAAAAGAAAGCGCCGCAAAGGGCTGTCACTTTAACAGCCTCGTATCAAAAAATTTGGCAGTTTGCTGAAATTTTCCTCTTTGTCTTCCTAGGAGTGATTGTCAATCCGAGTTTAGCCTTAGAAGCGGGCTGGCCGATAGTAATCATTATTGTAATAGGCCTTATTTTCCGTATGTTGGGGGTTGCTTTATCCATTTTAAAGACACCATTTGCAAAGAAAGAGCGTTATTTTATTATGGGAGCTTATTTACCAAAAGCTACGGTTCAAGCTTCCCTCGGTGGACTCCCATTAATGGCTGGTATTGCTAGTGGTTCTTTAATTTTAATAGCCGCCACTGTATCTATTTTAATAACAGCTCCATTAGGCGCTATCTTTATTGATTATTTTGCGCCGCTTTGGTTAGAACATGAGGATACTTCAGTCAAATAATTAGCACAAAAAGCCATCATGATCTGTTGTGGCACTGTACCCCATAAATGGGACAGAATAAAAAATACCTCTGTTAGGCTGCTTGTTGTCGGTATTGAACCGGTGACACCTAGCCTAATTTTTGTTGAACTTGCTTATGATTAACAGTTTTTTCTGTTTCTAAGTTGATTAAATGGGTGATTTTACG